>JAJRYW010000474.1 GCA_024275555.1 Calditrichota bacterium
CGGAGCTTTTCCTGCCAGCCCAACTTTAACCGGCCGCAAGCAATGGCCGCGTCTTTTGCGGCGATTGCGAAAATGCATTCAACGCTCCCAACCCCATCTGAAAACCAAACCGCCGGGGGAAACGGAACCCCATCCGGATAGATTGTATCTCTTACGCGCTAACATAGTACTATCCATTAGATAGCTTCATTTTAATGTTCCTTATATAAGAAAATTTTGCCGGCGATGGGCGTTTTAAAATATTTCTTATATGAGAAACTATTTTCAGGTAAAAATACAATTTCCAGCCGTAAGGCGAGGTGTGTAAGCATATTTGCATACGTTCTCCAAACATTCTTCATTCCCGCTCAGCCACTCACCAGAATTAAAGGGGCCTGTTCTAACGCCTGAAATACGATCTATATAAAAGCAAATTGCCGCTTTGATTCTAAAATGTAGGATGTATCCGAAATATATGAAATTCTATTCAAACAATCAAACCGGTCGACCTTTTCCAAATTTATTTTGGGGAACTTGAGAGAATAAAAAGAATCGTTCTATTTCGGTTCAGACATTTTTGGGATGAACCTGCTTAAACACGGGGCTCCATATCGACCGGAACACAAATCAGGCGCCAAACAGCGCCTGATTTGTGTTCCGAATTTCTATATTCAGAATGGAGTAGAGTTGCATTTAAACTTTTTATCCTGGCTCCCGGGCTTCGTCCCAGGGGGGGAGAATGTTCATCAGGATGTAGAGAATAAACAGGGGAAGGATGAGGATGACAATGGACACCAGTAATCCTTCCAGTCCGAAGAAGGTCATTTTATACACCGTTAAGCCGCGGAAACTTTTGGAGAAGAGTTGTCCGCCGATCACCACATTCCAGCGGGTGGAGAAGATGCCCACCTGAACCAGCAGGGCGGAAACAAAATAAACAATCTTTTTCAATTCATCCGGGGTGCGGAACATTTTAACGGCAATGATGGCGCCCAGCGGTATTATCATTCCCATAAGAAGCTGAACCACCACCAGGCTGAAAAACAGTTTCCCGGAGACCATCTGGGCCAAGATTTTGATCGATTCTTCGGACTCGTAAATGCGATGGATAAAGTCGAGCGCTTCCAGGGAAAAGTCGATAATCATAATATAAAACAGGTAGCTGGCCAGTTTATCCAGGCATTTCATATCAATCGGCTTGGAACGCAGGGGCGTGACGATCATGTAAATCAGCAGCATTAAGGCAATCCCCGACACGATGGCGGAGAACAGGAAAACAATGGGCATCAACACGCTAGACCACCAGGGATTTGCTTTGACCGATCCGAAAATGAAACCGACATACCCGTGCAGCAGAAATGCCGAGGGAATTCCGATGATGGTAATAATTTTCACCGCTTTCCGGTCGAAAGCCAGGGCGCGCTCGGAGATATCGGAAGAAAAGAGCGAGAGCAGCTTGTGAATCCACTTTCTCAATCCTTTCTCCCGCGACGCCCATAGTATGAGGTCTCTCCGGTAGGTAAACCATATTTCCAGCAGAAGCACCGCCATCAAATACCAGGCATAGACAAAGCCAAACATGGCCATTGCCGAGGTGGTGTTGGGGGTCAGGAAAATCTCGAACGATTTTTCCGGATGTCCCAGGTGCGCCAGCAGAGGCAGCGGGGCCACCAGCAAAAAAGCCAGGGCGGTCAATAAAGACATGCGGTAGGTAGGCTGCAATTCCTTGACGTTAAACACTTTTACCAGCGAGGCCAGAATAAAAGCGCCGGCTACCAGCCCGGTTAAATAGGGGTAAATGACCACCAGAAGCCCCCAATGGAGTTCAATCTCGTTGGGGTAAATATAGCCCGTGACTTCTTTCAGGATCGGATATAGATGTTTAATGAGCTCTTCCAAATTAGTTTACCTCCATATCAAGATAGGTGTAATAAACTTTCGGCTCGGTATTTAAATAGGGTTTGAGAACGTTGATTTTGTTTAAGCGCAGGAATCGCACCAGGGGGCTGGCCTTTTTCCTCAGCTCTCCGAAAATCCGGGCCTGGGTGGGGCACACCTCGACACAGGCCGGGGCCATTCCTTTGGTTATCCGGTGATAGCAAAAGGTGCACTTTTCCGCGGTGCGGGTTTCCGGATGCAGAAAACGCGCCCCATACGGACAGGCCTGAATGCAATAACGGCAACCGATGCAATAGTTGGAGTCTACCAGGACAACGCCGTCGGGCGTTTTAAAAGTAGCCCCTACCGGGCAGACCTGCACACAGGGGGGATTGTCGCACTGGTTGCAGAGTTTCGGAACAAAAAAGCTGCGGATGACCGTCTCTTCCATTTCCTCGCTTTTAAAGATATTCATGGCGTTTTTCGGGCTGTCCACCAGGGTTTCGCCGTTTTCCAGCACCCGATAACGCTCCACCCAGGTGCGAAAGAAAAAAGGCTCTTTGGGAACATTGTTCTCGTTTTTACAGGCTTCCATACATCGCCCGCAGCCAATACATTTACTGATGTCAATACCCATTGACCAATAATGTTCGGAAGGTTTGTAGCCGTCCCCGATAATCCACTCCAGGGCTTTTTGCGCTTTTTCTTTGGCCCCGACCATTCCGGGAACCATTAACGTAGCCAGGGAGAGAACCGCTTTCTTCATAAATTCTCTTCTTCCGACATTACTGGATTTTTTTTCTTGAATATTTTTCATTTTCTTATCCATCAATGCGCCTCCGGTAAATGTGGATAGTGACATTGCCAACAGACATATCGTTCGCCATGGGTGAGAATATCGATTCGGGGGATTTCTTCCGGGCTGACAGCGTCCTCGGAATGACACCCGCCACAGAACGCCCTTGTATCCGGTTTGCTGGGGAAAACGCTCCGGGGGTTGATCTTGTGCTCTTCCGGGGTTTCGTGGCAGCGGGTGCAGGGAACGTCTACATGATGCGAAAGCGATTTGGTGCGGGCGATGGTGCCGTGACAAGCCTCACACTCTTTGGGCGTCTCCGGCGGCACCGGGGTATGCGGGTCGTGACAGGAAATACAGGGTTTGCGGGCGTTGTGCGACGCCGCTACAATTTGCGGAAATCCCGTGGGCCGTGAAGGAAGATATTCATGACACAAGGGACAATATCCCCGTTCCCGGGGGACGCGCAGTTCAATGGCTTCATCATCCTCAACATGCAGCGCCGCCGGGCCGTGGCAAACCTCACAGGCAACATTCCGGTGAAATCCCTGGCTTTTGATCTCCGAAATATCATCATGACACTACAGGCAGGCTTCATGCCCGGCATACTGGATGGGCTGGGCAACGATCTCATCCACGGCTGAAGCCCGGAAGTGCCCGTACTTTCCGAAATCGGGACGAAGCAGCAGAGTGCGCACCAGGACCAGGAAGCCAATAGCCAGAACGAAAATAATGATCAGGCGGATAACTTGCTCAGGAACCTTGTTCAGGGGAGGTTTCATAGGCATTATCCTTACTTTTTTAATTGAACTTAAAAAGGATTGAAGTCTGTCAAAGAAGTCCATAAAGCTCTCCGTTATTCGCTTTGGCCGGCTTGAGAAGAAGTGTGCTTAGCTCTTAATCGATTGTAAATTAGAGACATCACTAATAGCGCAATTCCTAAAACCAAAAAGGAAGCCACCCGGTAGGCCGGCTGCAGAACGGTCAGGTCTACGATAAACACCCGCGCCACGGTCAATAAGAGGGTGCCCAGCGCCATCCAGCGATATTTCTTGTTGTTTAAAATACGGCTGAGGATGTAGTATACCACGGTTACCCCTACCCAGGATAAACTGACATAACCGACCGGAACAATATGAGCAAATGCATAGGGAAACATAAAAAATCCAGCCAGCAGGTAGGCATTGCGCATCATTTCCGTTTTCAGTTCCAGGCGGTCTTTTTTCCAGTTCATGATGCGGGCGCTAAGCAGCGCCACAACCCCGAAGCTCAGGCTCTCTGTGCTGACCGCCTCGGTCATGGTGAGATATACCAGAAAGATGATGATGTATATGGCAAAATTAGCCACAATAATGAACTTGGAGCGAAACCAGATCGCAGTGCTGATAACCAGCAAGCTTTGCCAGCCCAGCCAAACCAGGGAATCGGGCTCTTTAAACTGGGCGATGATGGCAACACTTAAGGCCGTGTAGCCGACCATGGCATAAAAGAAGGTCGAATAGCGGCTTCGTTTCCGCACCCAGAAAATAATGGACACTGCCAGGAATAGCACCGAAGCCAGCAGGTGCGAAGTAGCGATTATGGTTTGAAATTTGGTAACGGTCAAAAGCAAATAAAGACCGTAAGCGATACTGCAATTGAAAAAAGTGCTGAGAACGACCAGGGCGTCCTCAGGTATATCTTTCCCACGGAACAAATTTCCGGCGGCAAATATCAACGCATAGAGTAAAATAAAAAAGATGCTGATATTGGGAGAGGAAACCAGCTCCAATTTTCCGGTCAGCAAGGGGTTATTCATAAACCAGATCAGGTGAACCAGGTAGGTTAAAAAGATGCTTATAAACGGAATAGTGCGCCACCGGTACTTCAGCGACAGGTATACGGAGGCGGCGGCCAGGATAATGGTCAGGGTAAAGATTATATAAGTTTGATTAATGACGATGGCGGTAACATAACCCAGGGTAATATTCAAACTGGCCAGGTAAGCCGATTTACGCCGTACCGAGACCATAAGATTGAAGATGACTACGGCGGAGAGAAGAATCAGCATAGCCGTCATGCTGGAGATGGCCGGCTCCGGGCCGAAAAAGTGAAGCCGCAGGGTGCTGAAGTAGAGCAGCACCAGGCCCCCGCCCAGCAAATACCGGGAGATATAATTAAACATTTTTCGAAAAAGATGCGAGAGAAGGAAAATAACCCCGGTAAGTATATACCCGAAAACGCTCGGCAAAAAGAGCGGTAAGTTCTCATAGGGGAGGGTCAGCAAAAAGGCGATCCCGATGGCTAAAGCAACAATTCCGACCTTGGCCAACCAGTATTCGCCAATTTTAAATTCTAATTCGTTTTCGGATTCGGTTATTTCGCTGGGGGAGGGCTCAACTTTTTCGGGAGGAGGCGCTTCTTCAGCCGGTTCCAGCTTAAGATGGGATTCGATTCGGGCAATGCGCGCTTCCAGGCGCTTCAAGTAGCGGATTACTTCACGGTTGCCGGGTTTTTCAGAGGAAATGCTCATGTTCATCACCTCTTGGGTTTATAAGTAATGATGCCGCGCCTAACCGGGAATCCTGTACTAAACCATGACCGATTCAGTACGATATCGGTGTCTTCTGCAGAACACTGATAATTACATCGATTCCTTACTTCTTTAAGCAGGCAAATACAGAATGACTGATCTATGGTCTTATCCAGACACTCGGTAAATTATAGACCCTGTTGAGGCAAGCCGTTTCAGTAAGTAAATATCCGTCAGAACGATATTAATCTATATGTGTGCTATCATACCTCTCGTATTTATACGTTACATTTTCATACTCTATTCCAATTTGGTAAATATATCACATACAAATGATATATGCAAGATGTGGCAATTAATTTAATGGAGATACTGACCGGAGCGGTTAGGGGAATAGGGTTATTTAAACCAGCCTGAGTCTACTTTGGTCATCTACTGAATATGAGGGAAGCCGATCACCGGAATTGCCATTGCCGCCTGTGGGGTGTTTACCCAGCCCAGGCCTGTCCTCCGGCGTGTCCTTTGGCTGCACGGCTTACCCGGGGAGATTGTCTCCCTTACGGACTTTACCAGGGACAAACTTTTGGGAATGCATCGACTGCCTGTCCCGCTCCGGCGCCAATCCCAATGCCAGCGGCGCCACATTGTGGTAGGGGCGTCGATGCTGCATCAACATAGTTGATGCAGTCCGATCAAATGGGCTGCTCCGTTACTTTATAGCGAAGCGAGCGGAAAGCAGTAAAGCATCATTTTTGATCTGGCGAATATTAAATGAACCGTATGCGTTTCTAACCACGCGGTTTTCCCGGCGGCCGACGGGCCGGTAGTAAGCAAAATCGAAACGGGCAATGGAATAGACAATTCCGAAACCGGCTGAGACAGCGGTTGCTTTGTCCCCTTTGTAAAGCAGATCGGAGCGATGGTGCGCCCCCAGGCGCAGTAGCAGAAACTTAAAGGTGCGCCATTCCAAACCTCCGCCGAATCCGCCGTCGCTGATGAGGTCCGCTGCCAGGAGCAATTTGCTCCAGGGGCGAAAAGCCATTCCGAAATTGAGCCGGGGTTGAGGGGTGCGGTTCACGGATTGAAAGAGTTCACTGCCAAGGTTGATTGTCTGTACACTGTCATTCAAGATGGCAGTAAAGCGTTCCGGAGATTTTTTGTATTGATAATTGTAGAGGTTCTCTGCAACCAGTCCGAAGCGCAGGTTATCCTGGGGCTGAAAACTGAAACTGATGTTTGTGCTCCAGAATCTGTCGAATAAAAATGCGCTTTGGTAAGTTCTGCGCCGAAAGTCTATCCCTGCTGCCAGCTTGCGGCTCAACTGAACCGCATATCCCAGGCCGAGATCATCTTTGTAATCGAAACGTGTGAGCAAATCCAGCGGGACTTGCGGAAGGAGAGGCCTGCGCGACTTGTGTACCAGGGAAAAGGAATTAAGCCCGGGGGTATGGCGAAAGTACAACACATGCCCTTTCCCGGGTCTCCAGAGAATGCGCAGATCCTCAAATCCGTCGATATCCGAACCGCTGGCGAAAGCAATGTCAAGTTTGTGGCGGGAAAACGCAACAGCGGCAAGGTTCCAGTCTACGCCGTAAATATCATCGGAAACGGCAATGTATCCTCCCAGGGCGGTTGCCCGCGGTGAGGTAAAGTCCTGCCCAAATAGGGGAGAATAGAAAAGAATAGCGCTGGCGAACAACACGAAAAGACGTCTCATCACCCTTCCTTTCCTGCTATGTTATCGAACATAAAACACTTTCCGAACTTCAGCAAGGTTCGCGGTTTCTGAGCGAGCCAAATATATCATTGAATGCTGCTTATCAATAACTTATAGCCCCGGAAACAAACCGGTATATTTCAAAAAGGGTTTAAAGGATAAACAACAATACAATTTCACAAAATATAAGTCAAGTAGTATTTGTTTTATCAAAAATTTAGTGCAGAGGAGAATCAAACCTGAACCGTTTTCACTGTGGTGTTAAAATCAAGAGGCGCCCAATTCTGAGCGCCTCCTGATAAATTCTGCTGACTTACCCAGGCTACTTCAGATAAAACATTTTAATCTCTGCGTGATAATCATCGGCCCGGAAATCCAGGATGTAAAGTCCGCTGGCCAGACCCTGCGGCTTCCAGGGGAAGGCATAGCTTCCCGCGGTCAGACGCCGGTCGACTAATTTGCCGACCTTCTGGCCCAGCAGGTTGTAGATGGTTGCGGTCACATGGGCGGCGCGGGGCAGCTCAAAGCGCACCATGGTGGCCGGGTTAAAAGGGTTGGGATAGTTCTGATGCAGTGTGAAGCGCTCCGGCGTACGGTCATCCGGGGAGTGCAATCCCACCAGGTTTCCGCCGACTGCGTCTACGATAATCTCCAGTGAATCGATACCGGGATCGACATACAGAAATTGCCAGACCGTTTTTTCCGGCTGCGGACCGAAAAACCAGCGGCTCAACCCGGCGCGCACCATCGCATTGGGATGGCTTTGCCGGAAGCTCATCCCCCCGGCGGCGTCAGCCACAGCTACGGTTACGTCGCTATCCAGCCAGTTGGCGTCCACCGTGGTGGTGTCGAAAGGAGGGAATCCCGGGTTTTCGGCAAACACCGGCAGCAGCCCCAGGGTGATGGTGACGAACATGGAATCTTTGGAGGCGGAATAGTAAAAACTTTGCCAGAACTGCGAGGCGCCGGAGGTGTCGATCACGCCGCCCAGGTTGTCCATGGAGTGCAGCCGGGCGTCTCCCGCCCAGGCAAGGGCAAGGGGAGCCGAGATCATCTCGGCCGCCCGGGCGGTTTGGGGCGCATTTAAAATTTCCCCGCTTTCCGCACCGATGAAAAACATTGTGTCGGTTTGCGCTGTTTCCGAATAGTACTGAACCACCCAGGCCGGAATATCCACCGGTTGATTACTCGAGACTCGGCGGATCATGTCTGATAACTCCACCGAAGCGGTGCTGCACAGAGAGGAGAATTCTACGGGTTTTCCCAGAATGGACAGGCGGCGTTTATCGAGTTGTGATTTCGAAAAGGGACCGTTTCTGAAGAGATAAACTAACCCGGCGGAAATCATGGCGTCCGGATAGAGGTTGCGGAAATCGCTGCCGCCATGTCCCTCGGTTACACTCAGAACCGAATCGCTGTCAATCCAGTTGACCGGAAGAGCCATTGTATCACCAAACAGTTCGTTGAAGTCGAAGGCTGTTATAAAATCACCGGCGACGAAAAAAGGACGATAGCTATTCAATGCCTGGGAATAGAATAGATATTGCCAGAAAAGCCCTTCGCCATAGGGCTCCGGCTCACCAAACAACTGTACAAGCGCCGCATCGGCGGCCCAGTTTTGCGCGGCCGTTTCCACGTAGGGAAAAGGAGTGCGGGCGGTTTGGAGATACAGGTCCAGCAGATCTATATTTACACCGCTCACCGAACCGCCGGCAACGACAATGCTGTCCTGTATCAAATCTCCGTCGGCGTCATAGACGCCTAATGTGCTGTTGCTGTTTACGTCAACCTCGCCGGAGTCATCCACAAAAAAGTTCTTTACGGCCACCGGCCAGTACATTCCGTCGCTGACAAAATCAACCGTATAATTCCCATTGCTTTGGACAACGGCGGTTGCCGCCGGATTGCTCTCATCGCCAAAAGGAGGGGCCTCAAATAAGGCCACCAGGGCCCCGCCGGGAATGCCGTCCGGCGAAGAAACCGTTCCGGATACGGATCCCCCCGGCAATGTAGACCCGGTGGTGAAGATGTACGAGAACGGCTGGCTCAACGAATCCCCGCTTTGGCTGACTGCATCAACGATAATAAAATTATAAAGTGTGTTGGGTTGCAGATGCAGGTTGTAAAAAAAGACGGTTCTTAAATCCGGGCTGACTGTAATCGCATCCGGTATCCCGACCAGGCTATCCGGGATCAGCATCAGGTTGAGGAAAAAATCCTCCGGGTAGGCAAACCGGGCGCTGGTGTCTATCGGCGCAGAGAACTCTACGGAAAAGGTTGCCGCCGTGTCCACCTGGGTAGCGCCGTGCGCCGGAATGGAGTTGACTACCTGTAATTGGGCCAGCGCCGCACTGGAAAAAGTAAGCCATACAATCAATAAAAGGAAATAAATAAAACCGGAAACGTTGGGACGTATCACCATATTTTCCTCCTGGTTAAATTGAACATTACCTGGGAATCGGATATAATGAGTTGTCGTATTCCAGGGAAAAAAGATGATGCAGAAAGTTAAAAACCTGTGCGAGAAGGGCGGCGGCTACCTGCTTGCCCGGGATGTGAAGAGAAGACCGCTGAAAAATATCGTCTGTCCGGGACGATTGGCTGCATCCGGGATGCCTTTCTGCTAAAAATGCCTCCTGATTTTCGGTGTGCGGAACACGAAACTAAACCCAGGCGCGGAATTTGCGGCAGTCGAATTCTTCTTTTTGCAGGCCGCAAATCCGGCACATTCCTTTTTCAATTCGACTTTCCTCCCCTTCCGGCTCGGGGACGCACCTTTTTATCACGATGAGAATAGGGTAGTTTTGGTTTTCCTCACTGTCGAAATCAGGGATGATCGTCCCATCC
>JAJRYW010000475.1 GCA_024275555.1 Calditrichota bacterium
ATCCCGCCGCCCCGGAATGGCAGCAACAGGGCAAAAACAAAGCAGCAGGAGTAGCAAGCTTCAGCTTGCCCGAAAAACAGCAGGAGCTGCATCCGGAAACAGGGCTAACACGGTCAAACTGAAGTTTGATGCTCCTTTGGCAGACCGGGGAGAACACCGTCAAACTGAATTTTGACACTCCTTTAGCAGGCCGGGTGGATCACGGTCAAACTGAAGTTTGATGCTCCTTTGGCAGACCGGGGAGAACACGGTCAAACTGAAGTTTGATGCTCCTTTGACGGGAATTTTCCGGGGCAATCCCGCCGCCCGAAATGGCAGCAACAGGGCAAAAACAAAGCAGCAGGAGTAGCAAGCTTCAGCTTGCCCGAAAAACAGCAGGAAGCTGCATCCGGAAACAGGGCTAACACGATCAAACTGAAGTTTGATACTCCTTTGGCAGACCGGGGAGAACACCGTCAAACTGAAGTTTGATACTCCTTTAGCGGGCCGGGGAGATCACGGTCAAACTGAAGTTTGACACTCCTTTGGCGAACGAGGTAATCACGGTCAAGCTGAAGCTTGATACTCTCCGGAGGGAGAGGGCTGATAGGCCCCCTGGTGCTATTTTTTTACATCTCCAGGACTGAATATCTCCCAAAAAAAATCAAACTCTTGAATAATTAAAACCGGCTCGGTATTTTTAACCAAGGTTTCAATATTCAGGGAAAGACAATACAGAATCATGTGGCTATAGAATACTCATTATGAGTTGATTTCTAAAACGCTGAAGATCGCAGATCTATATGATTTTCTCTGTGTATTACTGTTCACTTTTGCACCGGCCTTCTTATCATATCTGTCCGCGTTATTCTGCGTCAATTTTTTAACGAGTATTTTGTGTAGGTATTAAACACTCACCCAACACATCCGGAGAATTTACCATGAAGAATGGCGTTGTGGTCATCTTGGCCTGGTGTATGGTCTTTTTTTGTTTTCGCGTCTCTTACGCGGACAAAATCCCCAAATTCGGTAAGGTGTCCAAGGAAGAGTTGCAGATGACCTCGGTTCCGGAAGCGCCCGACGAGGATTATGTGTACCTGTTTGACAATGCTGAAATGTTTATTCAGAAAGATTTTACGCTCAGGATCAAGCGTCATGTGCGCATAAAAATTCTTAGCGAAGCCGGGAAAGACGCCGCCTCCATTAAACTGCCCTATTGGCATAAAGACCGTATTCACAGTATTAAGGCTCATTCCATCCAGCCCAACGGCAAAAAAGTAAAGATGAGCAAGAAAAATGTGTTTGAAGAAAAAGTGAGGAATCAGAAACAAAAGGTATTCACTATTCCCGGCGTCGAGGTCGGTTCGGTAATCGAGTATAAATACGAATTTGAATCGGACTATTTGCATTACCTGGAGCCGTGGTATTTCCAGCACGAGGCCTACACCCTGCTCAGCCAGATTTCCATCACCATCCGTCCCGGGTTTAATTACCACGTATTTTACACTAATACTCCGCCGTTGGAACCGGTAATTGAGGACATCCTGATCCCGGGAGGTGAATTGAAGCGCTATACCTGGCGCATGACCGACCTTCCCCCCATCCGGGAAGAGCCGTATATGCGCACTAAAGAAGACTATATGGCTGCGCTTCATTTTCAGTTGGTTAATTACAGAGACGCCTGGACTTTTCACCAGTGGATAGACAGTTGGCCGGCGCTGGTGGAGAAATACCGGGAAAAGGTGAATCCCCTGCTCAAGCCTTCCAAACTGATCCGGGAAGTTGCCCAAAAAGCGGCGCCGGAGAGTCTTTCGACTGTGCAGCGGATAAAGAATCTCTACCATTACGTTCGGGAAAACATCGAAACCACCGAACGGGGATACTTGTATCCCAGGGTAAAGCCCCAAAAAGTATTCAAAGAGAACAAGGGCGCCGGAACCGAAAAGAACGCCCTGTTAATCAGTATGCTCCGGAGTGTGGGAATCAGCGCCTATCCGCTGCTGATCAGTACTCGCAACAACGGTGAAATATTGCTGGATCAACCGCGCCTGACCCAGTTCAATTATATGATTGTTGTGGCGATGATAGGCCCGCGCGCCTTCTTCCTGGATACCCGGGCCCGCTTTTGCCCCTTTAATTTGCTGCCCACCAGCGACCTGGTCTCCAGGGGGTTGCTGGTTGACGACGATCAAGGCAAGTTTGTGAATCTGCCCCGGCCCAGGGCGACCAACATGACCCATTGCATTACCGAAGCCTTTCTGGAAGACGACGGCGCCCTGGTCGCCGAGTCAGTCATTCGCTTTGAAGGGTATAAAGCGTATCGAAATCGTGAGAAAATCCGCGAGGACGGCGAAGAAGATTTTGTCAACAATCTGATGAAGCGCGCTTTTGGAGAAGTGGAAATCGATTCTTTTGAGATCTTTTCCGCCGGGGAAATTGAGACGCCGCTCCGGGTTAAAGTAAACTATCGCCTGCCCGCCTACGCCCAGGACGCCGGGGAGATGATGTATTTAAAGCCCGCCTTCTTTGCCAGGATATCAGAAAATCCTTTTAAACGGCCGGAACGATATTTCCCGGTGGAATACCTGTATTCCATAGCCTCGGAGGATAAGTTTATCCTGACGCTGCCTCCCAATATCCAGGTGCTGGAAAAACCGGCGAATACCCTCAAGAAAAATCCGATGCTTAAAATCAAGTATGGTGCTTTAGCCAGCGTTAAAGAGAACAAGCTGGTGCTGAACCGTTATTACTTCCGGCGCAAGACCACATATCCCCAGGGTGAATACAAGAGTCTCCGGCATTTTTATGATATCATCATTGCCGAAGACCAAAACCGGATTGTGCTGAAACGGATCAGCCTGAGTGAAACCGAATGATGGAAACGCCTGGTTGCCCCGCTTTCCCGGGGATTAGGCCGCAACCGTTTCAGCCGGGTTGCGGGGTATTCA
>JAJRYW010000476.1 GCA_024275555.1 Calditrichota bacterium
ATGCAATAGTAATGTCCCCCCTTAATCCCTCCCGGCTGGCCGGGAGGGAAACCGGCCTCCCTCCCCGATTTCGGGGAGGGCCGGGGTGGGGAAATTTCACTTGATAACTATCCGGCTCCACAAATACGCCCAATTTAATTGCCCCGCTGTGGGAAACTCGCTCATCATATTTAAACAATTATATTTTCACACTAATTCACGGGTCTATAAGCAAAACGGCAATTCGCTTCGCGAACCACCGTATTCGTATTTATAAATCGATGGGAGGATTCTCCCGGGGAATCCTCCCATTCGATTGCTTTCCTCGCGGAGTCGGATATGAACTGAAATCCGACTACTTAAAAAACGGGCATTTTTATTTCCTGCAACAGACGCCCTAAGGTGAATTTATCCTGTTCAGCGCATGAGCAGCATTTTACGCGTCTGCTGATAACGGCCGGCCTTGAGGCGATAGAAATATACTCCGCTGGTTGCCAGGCTGCCGGCGCTGTCCCGGCCGTTCCATTGTATGGTATGACGACCGCCGGACATGTTCTTGTTCAGCAGCGTCATTACGGTTTTTCCCAATTGATCATAAATGGTCAGCTTGACCCATTCCGCATTCGGAATGGCAAACTCGATATTCGTGGCGGGGTTAAAGGGATTGGGATAGTTCTGCGCCAGTTCAAATTGCTGCACGGCGGGCGCAGCGGGATCGCCGATGCCGGTGACGACACTCTGCATAGCGGCCAGTGCATTGATCTTTCCGTATCCCCAGGTGTTGTTGGGGCCGCCCTGGGGCCTGGCGGTATTGCGCAAGATATTCACCACGCTTTGGTAATCCAGTCCGCCGTTCCGCTCCAGCATCAGCGCCGCTAATCCGGTCACATGCGGGGTGGCCATGCTGGTTCCCTGCATCTTCTGGTGCATTCCTCCCTGGACAATATTCTACCGCGGCACCCCTTGCCCAATGGTGAGATGGCTCGACAGCGCCGCCACAATCACCTCTCCCGGCGCGGTAATGTCCGGTTTGGTGCGCCCATCGCGGGTGGGGCCCAGGCTGCTGAAGCCGGAGATATCGCCGATGACCGGGTTGCCCGGCTGTTGGCGGGGAATGCCGTCGATATCGATCCACTGGTTTTTGGTGACGTAAGAGCCCACGCAGACCACTTGTTGAGAAGTGCCGGGAATGCCAATCGATTTGTTGTTGTCGCCGGGCATGATGCCGTAATAGGGGTCGGAGTCGGTGGTAAAATTGCCCCCCAGCACCTGCCAGGCGTCGAATGTACCGCTTCCGAAAGTATAGAGCGTCCAGAATACCGATGAGATGGGATACTGGCCGTTATCGCTGTCGATGACAAAGAAAACCCGGCTGGCGTTGTTGTTGGGGTCGTGGACGGTTCGAGCGTCAATCGACACCAGGCCGTAGTTGCCGTAGCCGTCGGTCATCACCACGTTTTCGATATTCTGGCCCGGGGCGATGGGATTGGTAAAGGCCAGCAGATTCAGGCTTTGATCGTAGCAGGCCAGCCCCACGTAAATGTTGCCGGCGTCGTACCACAAATCCACCGCAGAAAGGGAGGCGTTTTGATGGATCATCCAAAAGCTTTGCAGGGCGTCGTTGATGGTGCTCCCGCTGGTTGTGTAGCTGAGATGGATCATGTTGGAGCCGTCATTTCCGGCGGCCACGTTGATAACCCGGCCCGGCCCGGTCATTCCGCTCAGGGCCTGCTCATAGAGGCTGCTGCCGTCGTGAGCGCCTAACTGCCCCCCCAGGCTCAGGTTAATGGAAGCCGGTTTGCCCAGGGCCTGCGCCTGGGAAAAAATGTAATTGCACCCGTCAAGCACATCGCTGTCGCTGAATCCGCCGTTGCTGTTGTGATCGCGAATTCCTTTGACAAAGATCAAATCAGACTCCGGGGCAATGCCAATATAATTAGACAGGGCGTGCCCCCCGCCTGCCGCTGTTCCGCTTACATGGGTGCCATGACCGCCTCCCCCGTCGCCGTCAATTTCCCCGCATTGCCCGGAGTTGATTTGAGATGAGGTATATTCAGTACCGTAACTGTACCCGGAAGGGGGATTGCTATTGCCGGACATGTCCCACAAATAGCGAATCCGGGTGTTGCCGTTGTTGTCATTAAAATCGGGATGAGACCAGTCGATGCCGCTGTCCAGCACCCCGACCACCACTCCATGCCCGCGATAGGCCCGGTTCAAGCCGACCCCGGCGTGCACCTGGTCGGCGCTGATCTCCACCCGGCTGACGTCTAACTGAAGCCGGGATTTCCCGCTGGCCTGGATGCTGAGAACCTCATCGGCGCGTAGTAAGCTATTCACCCGCTCGAGGGGGATCTCCGCCGTTAATATTTGATTGATCACACTGCCGGTAGAGCCGCCCAGCGCCCGGATGCGCGCCCTGGTTTGCCCCGGATCGCTCGACTTAATCAGAATTGAAACTCGCAGTCCTTGTTCCGCGGAGAATAACACCCCGGCTATTTCCCGGGAGCGCCGGTAAACCGTTTCCGGCGACAGGCCCAGCGCCCGGGCGCGATTATACTGCCCGACCAGGCGCCGCAGCAGCGGATCGCTTTTGGAATCCCATAGAGACGCCTGCCCGACCGGGGCGGAAATTTGCTTCTCCATGCTTAAAGGCAGCGGCCCGCGAACCCCCACCTGCCGGAGCGGCTGCGCTCCCAGCCAGGCGGCCCCGCCAATCAACAATATCCATATAAAGAGTATTTTTTTCATGACAAAACTCCCGGTTATATTTTAATTGATTTATGGAAAGCGGCTATCCCGTTCCACGGATAGCTGCAATTGTTCCACAATGTCCAGCTTTGCCAGGGCCTGGATTTGGGCCGGTGTGGCGCTGGCGGTAAAGATGGCCCCGGCAATGACGCCCAGTTCGATACCGGTTTGGAGAAGTTCCTCTTTTATCTGCGCCTCAATCGCCCGGGTACATTTGCCGATGATCCGTATCGGTTCCGACGACTTTGCCTGTTCCTGTGCCGTTAGTTTCTGGCGTAAAGGCGCGTCCAGTTTGCTCCGGCTCTCTTTCGTTCCGGCGGTGCAGCCCATCAGAAAAATTAAACCGAGTATAAGAAAGTTGCTCACAATAACCCTTTCGTTTTCACAGGTTGCGGCCAGTAGAAATCACCCCGCTCAGTAGCGATGCTGTTCCAGCACCACCCGCTCGTTGGCATAATCAATCCAGACTTCCGCCATGTTGTTGGATGGGTTTATCCCCCAGTCCACTTGCCCGATGACTACGCCATTTTCCACAATGGTTCCGTAAGCTTCCCAGTAGTTAAGGTCGTTTGCCCAGCCATTGAGCAGGGCGGTTTTGATGCGGATATTCTGGGCCCCATAATTAACGCCGCCAATATTCCAGGTGCTGTTGTAGTCGCGGGTGCGATTTACGGCAAAGCTGGTGTCGTTGGCGTTATAAATGCTGTAATACCAGTGGTGATTGTTGACAGTCATCGAGAAATCCGGACCGGTAATCGACCCGGTAAGCGCTTCAATACGGTCGAACATGGCCAGCGAACCGTTGATGCTGAACTGCACCGTTCCGGCTTCGGTAATGTTGGCCTGATAAGTGACGCCTTCGATGGTCATGGTTCCGTTGAGGGTGTTTTGCAGCGAGCCGCCGCTGAAGACGGTGGAAATCTGCACATCCATGCTGCCGGGAATAATCACCTGCAAGACAAACTGGTGATCATTCTGCAGAAACCAGTCTTCATCGCCGGAGAAGTCGCCGTTCATTGCCGAAATGATAAACTCCATGGTGCTGCCGTTGGTAAAGACAACCCGGAGACGATCTGTGGGCGTCGCAGAATAGGTAAAGGTGTTTCCGGTTTGAGTGAGGGTGCCGGTGGTGATCAGCGTTTGCCCGCCGTTGAGTTCCGAGGCTAAAAAGACCGCCTGTGTTCCCAGGGATACGGCATCCTCGCCCCCCTGGTAGGTTTGCTGAGGAATGGTGATTCCCATCGTGCCGTTTCCATTGGAACTGACTGCGGCGCGTTTCACTTTAACCGAAGCGGTTCCCACCGCGTTGGGGTCTTCCACCGAGACGGCCTGCACGGTTACCTGGATCGAATCCTGACTGATGGTTGCCGGGGCGCTGTATAAACCGGCCGGAGAGATAGAGCCCGGCCCGCTGGAGACGCTCCAGTTTACCGAGGTGTTATTCGTTCCGCTCACATCGGCCTGGAACTGCTGGGTGTCGCCGGGGCCAATTGTGGCGGTGGGCGGTGTTATGGTTACCCGGACTGTGCTGCTGGCCCGGCGCACCACGGCGTTGGCCGTGGCGGAAACGGCGGGGTCCGCGTTCGAAACGGCCGTGATGGTTGCCACCAGGGAATCGGTGTTCAGGTTTGCCGGGGCGGTGTAGAGGCCCCCGGCGGAAATGCTTCCCTGGTTTCCGGCCACGCTCCAGGCAACGCTTTTATCGCTGCTGCCGGTTACCTGGGCGGTATACTGTTGAGTCGCCCCGGGGGCCAGCACGGCTCTGGCCGGGGTAATACTCACCTCTACCGTTTCATTGTCCGGGTCGGTGGGGCCGGATTTGCTGTCCCCGCCGCAGCTGGCGGCGCTCACCAATATCAGGATGGTTATCAAAATTTTGCCGCAGGCGGCGAAACAGATTTTTTTCAAAAAGCAGACAAGTCCTTGCATCGCTAAATCCTCCGGGTTTGGTGGGGAGGCCTTCTATAATCTGACAGGTAACTTATTATGGCCTCATCCGAAATGGACTACCCATATAGGTAGTTTTCATTAAAAATTGCTCGAAGCGCTTCTCTCGTTGGCTTTTAGCGATTGTTGTTTACGCGGATTGCTCTGGCGTTCGTTCTCCTTCAAAGCTCCTGCTTTGAAGGCCGTTTTGTCCCTCGAGGCGAAACTCCCGTTTCGCTACGCCAAAGCAGGGGAAGTTTTGTTGCCAGGAGAAAAGCGGAGCTTTAATTGAAAAGAGCGTTCCAGGCAGGAGCCTGGAACGAGAAGAAACGGAGCCTGGAACGAGAGGAACAATGGGAATTTGGC
>JAJRYW010000477.1 GCA_024275555.1 Calditrichota bacterium
AATATTCTCTAACATTTTTTTCATATGGCCTCGCCTTTTCTTGTTTTTTTTAACTCAATAAAATTTAACAAGTTATGAGGCCATATGAAAATATTTATCTCAATTCGTGAATTATTCAGGTTAAATATGATGAGTGAGTTTCCCACAGCGGGACAATTAAATTTGGCGTATTGAATTTCCCCACCCCGGCCCTCCCCGAAATCGGGGAGGGAGTCCGGTTTACCTCCCGGCCAGCCGGGGGGGATTAAGGGGGGACATTGCTATTGCATGAAGGCAACTACACAATCCCCTTAAAAATAACTTTCCCACAATAGATGGACTCATTTTATAGTAATAATTTCATCTTTTCGGAAACGAATTCACGTCTCAATAAAAAGGCGACGCCGCCCTGTGCGGCGGCGTCGCCTGAGTCTGCAAAGTGTGGTGCACTTCGCACTGAGAAATTAATCATAAACCGGGGAACGGACCGGTCAGTTCTGTGCTTCGTAGGTTTCCACCAGGGTTCCGCAGCCGGACATTTCCTTGCCCAAATAGGGATTGGCAATATCTTTGTCTTTGCTGAGCCAGTGGCCGCCGGTATTCATGGCCATCGGGCAATGGTACAAATAGACCGGTTTGTCCAGCGGGCCGAAGTGTTTCAGGATGTCGATAAAGGCGTTGGATATATTCAGGAACTCCCCGCGCAGCGAGTCGGCCTCTTCCGGGGAAGACAAACGCCCGGTGGCTTCCCGGATTTTTTGGGCTTGCTCTTTCCATTCCGCTTGCAATTCCTCGTTTAAGCCTTCAGTGGAAACCGCGGCGACGGCCTGGCTTAACTCTTTCGCCTTTGCCGCTGCCTGCTCCAGGTCGGCGTCAAAAACGGTTTTCTCCAGTTCGAAATAGAGTTGAACCGCTTGAGTGATTCCGCTTTTAAATTCGGCCGGAACTGCGGCCGGTTTATCCGGACGGGCAATCAGGGCCAGGCTGCCCAGCATTACCATAATAAGCAGACTCCGGAATATTGTTGATTGATACATCATTTTTCCTCCTTTTGGATTTATGACGGTTTTTTTCAGGCTTTTAACTGTTCGGACTGGTACTCGGGGGCGTTTTTCACCACTTTCCCATCCCGCAGGGTGATACATCGATTGACATAATTGAGATTATCCGTATTGTGGGTGACCATGATAATGGTTTGGCCTTCCCGGTTTAACTGGCAGAAAAGGTTCATGATATCTCTGCTGGTGGTGCTGTCTAAATTGCCGGTGGGTTCATCCGCCAGGATGATTGGGGGGCGGTTTACCAGGGCCCGGGCAATGGCGACCCGTTCCTGTTCGCCGCCGCTCAGTTCGCTGGGCAGGCGCTTTGATTTATTTAGCAGCCCCACCCGGTCTAACATCTCCAGGGCCCGCTCCCGTTTTTCCCGGGACGTGATGGGAATAATTGCCAGGGGGATTTGCACATTTTCCAGCACATTCAAATAAGGCACCAAATGAAAGGCCTGGAAAACAAACCCCAGGTACTCCCGGCGGAAATCGGCGCGTTGTTCCGAGGAGAGCTGGTAAATATCGATGCCATCGACCCACACCTTGCCCTCGCTCGGGGCCGTCAGGCCGCCGATGATGGAAAGAAGAGTGCTTTTGCCGGAACCGGAAGGGCCGATTACCGCGGTGAACTCTCCCATCTCCACCTGGAGAGATAGATCATGAACCGCAAAAACCGGCTCGTCTCCGCCCTGGTACACTTTCTGTAATTTTTCTACCGCAATTAAATTCATGATTATATTCCTGATAGTTTAAGAAACAATCTTTGGCTACAGGGCCCGTAATGCCGTGGTCGGGTCCAGGCGGGCCGCCTGGAGCGAGGGGTAGAGAGAAGCCCCCAGCCCGATGAATACGGATAATCCCAGCGCCATGAAAAACATGGATGCATTTGGCGCCACGACGTTCGTCGTGACCTCTAACAAGGTCGCCACATTGCGGGCGGCAAAAAAACCGCCAAGATAACCCAGGAAGCCGGCCAGGCTGCTTAGCCATAGCCCTTCCAGCAGGATGATCTGCATGATATGCCCGCGGCGAAATCCAATAGAACGGAACACCCCGATCTCTCCTTTGCGCTCGTTTACCGAGGCGGTAATAGTGATAAAAACAATCAGCCCGCCCACAAACATAATCACCAGCGAAATGCCCAGGGAAAAATGCTCGAAACGGCGCATGGCTTCCATCCTGCTTTCGATGGTTTGCCGCACCGCCGCCACCTTGGCCCCGGGGAGTTTTTCCGAGGTTTGGGCAATGATCTCTTCAATCGGGCAATCATAACAAAGAGCGGCGATTTCCGCCAGGCTGATCAGGCCGGCCTTTTGAAACAACGCCTGGGCTTCGGACAGTTGGATGAAAATGGTTCCGTCATCCTGGGAACCGGTGGGCGCTAACACACCGGCAACCCGGTAGGTTTTGTCCTTCAGCAGGAAGGCGTCTCCCTGGTCCAGGTTTAATTTCTGGTGCGCCTCCCACCCGATCAGGGCTTCCTGCGCCTGGGAGGGTCTTTCTCCCTGGATCTTCCACCACTTTTTCAGGGCGGTTTCCGCAGGAAAATCAACCCCGATCACCATCACCCGCTGATTGTTGACCTGGGCAACATTGAGCAGCTTGGGAGCGATGATGCTGATATTCTTGCTGTTCTTGATGGTGCGAATTTTGGCCAGGTCTTCCTGGTGCAGCTCGGCAACATCAAAGGAAATGTTGCCCACCGACATACCGCCATAGCTCAGCGAGAGATCATCCGAGTGGGGAGTGATCAGAATATTGGCGCCGTATTCATCCAGCTTGCGGGAAATATCGGCATTCATTGCCATGGAGATGTGGGTTAAGATCACCACCGTTGCCACGGCAACCGTCAGCCCGATCAGTAAAAAGATCATCCGGGATTTCCGCCGCCAGAGACTGTTGAGTGAGATATGGTATAATTTCATCGTTTGTACTCGGTTAAAGGGTTCCTGGGCCGGGTGCGGAATATCGCACCCGGCGAGATATCGACCGTTTATATTTGCTGGTTTCCCGTGTAGAAGCCCGGGCCCGCTACGTTCGGTTATGCCCGGGGCACCCAGGCCGCAACGATGGCTTCTTGAATATGAATTTCGTCCCCGACAATCACATTGGGGACCGCATCGGGCGGGTAACCCTGGCAGGCGCCGCTGATGCCGCTGAGATTGTCTAATTCCCAGGTGGTGCCGCAGGAATTACAAACCAACTCATCGGAGCGGATATGGAAGGTGGTGGATTGGCAGGGTTCGCACATACTCACTGCCGTAACAATTTTACCTTCGCCGGTTACATAGGCCAGCATGGGGATAACTCCCCGGCTGGAGTTGTAGTTAAAAGAGACAAACTGCTTCTCTTTCACCAGGCTGACCGGAACAATAATTTTGCCGTTTTCCACCTTGACTTCCACCGGGTTCATCTCGGTGGGATATTCCGGGTACTGGGCCGGATCGGTAACCACCGGCTGTTCCTCAACAATAGGGTTGGCCGTCGAGGAGTTGGTGTTTATGATGGTCAGCAGGGCCAAAACCACCGCAGCAACTCCAAAGATGTAGATAATCTTCCGGTTGCCGGTTGATCGGGACTCTTTGCCCATTACCCGGGCGTGCTTTTCATCAAAATGGGACTGATTTATCGGGGAAGCGGGTGTGGTGCTTTCCTTAAGCGGGTTGCCGCAGGCCAGGCAAAAATTGTCGCCGGCGTTCACTTCTTTTCCGCATTGAGTGCAAAAATTAGCCATGCTTTTCTCCTTATTGCTTACGCTTGCCATAGGTTTGTTCAACCATTGCGATTACTTGTTCCGGGGAATTCCCCTTTTGTAAAGCATCGCGGATAAATTGTCGTTCTTTCTGGGCTGTGGGACAACTGCACGTTTCCAGGGGCTCGTCGGGACAACTGCCGCAGGAACAAATAAAATTTGCCGCCACCAGGTAGACCAGGTTTTCCAGTGCATCGTTCCCGGGGGTAGACAGTTCAATGTTGCTGGTCGGCGTGGGAGTATAGCTTGGCCGGGAGTTGCTGTTGTTGCTTTTAATAAAATAGATAGACGCCGCCCCCACCACCAGGATGGCAATAATAATCGTATTGAAATTCTTTTTCGGCGGCGTCTGGGCCGGCTGGGGCCGGTGCTGTTGTTTTGCACTCTTTTTGCGGGGCCGTTTCCGCGGTGCGGCCGGTTTGGAAGATGAGGCCGGGATTGTTGCCAGGCCATGGCCGCAGGACGAGCAAAACTTCGCATCGACAGGATTCTCTGTTCCGCATTCGCTGCAATA
>JAJRYW010000478.1 GCA_024275555.1 Calditrichota bacterium
ATTGGCAATTCAAAACAGAAGATGCACGAATAAAGCTTAAACGTTTATACCCACAAACTCAAATGGCATAAAGTACTAGTGCAACTCATTTAACTCTCAGATGGAGAACAAACATGAAATTGTATGATGTGATTATCATCGGCGCCGGGCAGGCCGGGCCCTCCCTGGCCGCCCGGCTGGCCGGGGCCGGAATGAAGACGGCAATCATCGAACGCGACCGTTTCGGCGGAACCTGCGTGAACACCGGCTGCACCCCTACCAAAACACTGGCGGCCAGCGCCCGGGCGGCCTACATGGCCCGGCGCGCGGCGGACTTTGGAGTGGAAATCGAGGGCGGCATCCGGGTGGATATGAAAAAAGTCAAAGCGCGCAAGGATGCCATCGTCAGTCAATCCGCCTCCGGGGTGGAGAGTTGGCTGAAAAACACGCCAAACCTGACCGTCTACGAAGGCCGCGCCCGTTTCGAAGACGCCCATACCGTTCGTGTTGGAGAGAATTTACTCAGCGCAGATAAAATTTTCATCAATGTGGGCGGGCGGGCTTTTACACCGCCGGGATTTGAGGGGGTTGACTATCTCACCAACACCACGATGATGGAGATCGATTACCTGCCGGAACATTTGATCATTGTGGGCGGCAGTTACGTCGGTCTGGAGTTCGGGCAGATGTACCGGCGTTTCGGCAGTAAAACGACTATCATCGAGAAAACCGACCGGCTGATTTACCGGGAGGATGAAGACGTTTCCCGGGCGGTGCAGGGCATCCTGGAAGCGGAAGGCGTCGAGGTGCGCCTCAATTCCACCTGCATCCGGGCGGAAATGCGCGAGGGAAAAGTTGTTGCCGACGTCGATTGCGATAGCGAGGATCGGCAGGCGACCGGCAGCCATTTACTCCTGACGGTGGGCCGACGTCCCAACACCGACGACCTGGGCCTGGAGAAGGCCGGCATCCGCACCAATGAGCGCGGCTTCATCGAGGTCGATGATCAACTGTGCACCAGCGTGGCGGGCGTCTGGGCGCTGGGAGACTGCAACGGCAAAGGCGCTTTTACTCACACCGCCTACAATGATTTTGAGATCGTCGCGGCCAATCTGTTAGATGGCGATTCACGGCAGGTCAGCGACCGGATTCTCTGCTACGGCCTGTTTATCGATCCCCCGCTGGCGCGGGCGGGCATGACCGAAGCACAGGTGCGCGCCTCCGGCCGCAAAGCGCTGATCGGCTTCCGGCCCATGAGCCGCATCTCCCGCGCCAAAGAAAAGGGCGAGACGCAGGGATTTATGAAAATCCTCATCGATGCGGAAAGCAAACTCATTTTAGGCGCAACTATCCTGGGCATCGGCGGGGATGAGATCATCCACTCGATTCTGGATATTATGTACGCCAAAGCGCCTTACACGGTCATCCAGCGGGCGGTGCACATCCACCCGACCGTGTCGGAGTTGATTCCCACCATGCTGGGGGAATTGAAGCCGTTGGAGTAGGGAGATCGCGTTGCCATACCCTTCTCATCTCTCTTAAAGCCTTCCGGCGCCCGGGGTGCGTAATAAGGGATGGTTACGCCAACGGCCTCACCCCGATTGGGTTTGAGGCCGTTGGATGTAGCGTCTGCAGCACACTCGCAATAAACTCTCGTTGCTCGTTGCCGCCTGCTCCCGCACTACCGGATTGATGTCCTAAAAACGCCCACTTACCGCACCAGCATCATCCGCTTTACCCGCGAGAAAGAGCCGGCGGTGATCCGGTAGAAATAAATCCCGCTGCCCAGGGAAGCGCCATCGAACATTGCCCGGTGTTTTCCGGCCGGAAGGAATTCGTCTACCAGCACAGCAACTTCCCGGCCCAGGATGTCATAAACAACCAGCTTCACCGGCGACCGCTGCGGCAGATCAAACCGGATTGTGGCGGCCGGATTGAAGGGGTTGGGATAGTTTTGATGCAGCACATACACCGCCGGAATAACGGGACCCTCCTCACCCGCCAATCCTACCAATATGGAATCAACCTGCACCGTTACCATGGCGCTGGACAGACATCCGGGCCGGTCGCGCAGGGTATACAGGAATGAATCGCTGCCAACAAATGCGTGCGCCGGGGTATAAATAATCGAACTGTCGCCGCTAATCACAGCAACGCCGTTGACCGGGCTGCTCACACTATAAACAGTCAAGGTGTCATTCTCGGGGTCGCTGTCATTCAACAGCACATTAATGGCGATGCTGGAATCGCTGACAGTTGCTGCTGAATCGGCATTGGCTAACGGTGGTAAATTGCCGGTCACATCACTGACGAGGAGATTGACCGATGAATCGGTATACTCGACAGAAAAATATTTACAACTGCTCATGAAGGGCAGATTAATCGTTGCAAACGAATCGGTATGAGTGGTGTAAGTCATGATTGGATAAATATCCCCGCCTATAGGAACAAAACCATCCAGCAGAGAGACGCGCAATTCGCCGCCCAGAACAGCATTTCCCGGCACCTCCAGCCGGTCGTACATACCGCTGGCCGGGGGGCCGGCGATTTCGATATCCAGCAGGGAACTAACCTCGGTGGGATAGTTGGTTCCAATCATCAGCGAGCCAACCGAATCACCGGGGCTGACCGTACCCCAGTTAGAGAATGTAACCAAAAACCGCAGCCAGCCAATCCCTTCTATCCTGCCCGTATCCAAATTGTTGAACTGCACACTAAAATCGCTGCGAACGGTACCCGTTTTGCGATATTGCCCGGCATTGTTTATACCGGATGATGGCGAGGAATTGTGGGTAACGCCCCAGTAATCGTTGTTAATTTGATCCTCAAATACACCATAGTTGTCGAATACCGCGGAATCGACAAAGGTAAAATTCCCCCCTTGCCAGATAAGAACGCCGTTGTTGGTGAAGTCGCGGCCCACAGTTTGTGATTGACCGCCAAAGAAGGTTCTGGTCATCATCCCGGTTTCCAGAGTGCCGCTGCCGAGAATTTGCCCATCGTTGACGATCAGCGACCGGTTGATCAGCAGCGGATCGCTGCCATTGACAATCCCCCCGGAAATGTTGAGCGAATCGACCCGCACCGTATCGCCAGTATTGAAAAACACCCGGCTGTTCAGCACCCGGTTATCCGCCAAACCCAGGTCATAAATATTTGCCCCGGGCTGAAAAGTGGTGACGCCGCCCAGAAAGCGGGTCTGCCCGAAATTAAAATAGCTTCCGGTGACCGATGCGGCCGTGGCTTGAAAATCAACCAGCCCGTTGCCGCTCAGTTGCCGGATATCCCAGGAATTCCCGCCAAACACTAACTGCGTAGAAACATCGATGGCGCCGTTGCTGACGCCGCCGCCCAGCAGGCGCAGCACACCGGTAAAGATCTGAACGCTGCTCAGGGCGTCGTAATTGTCAAAGGGGACATAGATGTCGGTCGTCGCCGGACCCAGTTTCTCATAATGACCGTAATTATTGAAAAAACCGCCGGCGCCGTATCCGCGAATCTCAAAATAGCTGCCCGGCTGCTCATCGCGGAAAGTACCGTCATTGTTGATTGCGGCGCCATCCCACAAATAGATGTGCCCGCTCTGCCAGTAGATCATACCATTGTTTTCTATATCGGTATGAAAATCCTGCTGAGTGCTGCTGCTCAGGTAAAGTTCAGCGATAGTGGAAATCATCCACCCGCCAGTATTCCAGAAACTGCTGATATTAATGACTTTCATCCAATGACTAATGGCTACAAAATCACTCCCCTCGATCCGCCCGTTGGATACGAATAATGAGTCAATGGTGATTTGATTTCCGGTATTTAAGGTCAGCAGCCCGTAAACTGTCATTTTGCGAGCGCCGAAGTTATTAACCGTGGCATTGGTATCAAAAGTGACTGTCGCAACGCTTATCGTGGTTTGACCGGTAATATCATAAATGCCACCGAAAATGGTGTTGGTACCGAAAATAGAGATTGTGCCGGCGCCGATCACCGAACCATCCACGGTACCGTTTCCGGGTTGCCAGGTTGCCCCGGCGGAGACATCGATATTGCCGGAATTGCTGATTGCACCCCCGTTGGTTAACATACCGTTCTGCACCTGCAGGGAGTCGTAATTATGGAAGTCGATATCCAGTAACGTGGCGGCGCTCCCCGATTTCCGAAAAGTTCCGTAATTATCGATCCGGCTGTTGTAAACTCTGCCGCTAATCTTCCAATAATCGGAGGCGACGCCAACAATAAATAATCCGTTGTTGGTAAAGGTAACTCCGTTGAGGAACATGGGACTTCCGCTGAACCATCGAATAACGCCGTTATTTACCAGGGTCCATTCGCAGACCAATTGAGTGCTTCCTATAATTTTTACGGAAGCACCCGGGCTGATATTCAAGGCGCCGTTACCCCGCAGGCCCGATCCGTTCCAGTCCATGGTATCGGTCACCGTCAGCGCAAAATCTCCATGCAGATTGCTGACCACAAGTTGCAGGCCCGCCACGGTTACATCGCTGGTTAAAGTAACATTGGCAGAAGAGATAATAGCAATATCCCCATTCCCGGGTACTCCCACCGGATTCCAATTACTTGCCGTATTCCAGTCCCCGGTTCCCCCGTTCCAGGTATAAGTGGTTGCAAAAAGGGAGAGGTTTCCGGAAAACAGCAGCACCAAAATAAGCAAAAATTTGTTGTATGATGTTTTCATAATACAACTCCTTTACCTTTTGTAAGGTTTATAAATTAAAGTGGATTGAAGCTGTTCTGTTCTTTCGTTGGCGTTTATGAATCCGTACTCACATGAAA
Organism: Calditrichota bacterium; assembly: GCA_024275555.1. Classification (GTDB taxonomy): domain Bacteria; phylum Calditrichota; class Calditrichia; order RBG-13-44-9; family J075; genus JAJRYW01. Next base: position 4,765 of record JAJRYW010000478.1, read on the forward strand.
TTTAGATTACCGGGCGCCGTTGGTCAACTGCACGAACATGCCGTTTTCAGCGGCAAAACAAGAAAAATACAACCGGAACCGCATAAATATGCAGGGGGGATATTAATGTGTGCTATGAGGCAAAGAACAGGATTGACCGGGCGACCAAGGTATTTCGTTGCCAATAAAGCGAATTGCCAAACCCCGCCGGGTCACCGCTGTGATCCGGCGGAGGAATATTCGCAGGCTGTATGTCAATTGATGTGGGCAAAAAGCTTTTTTATTCCCGGATAAGATTTACCGGATCAGCGATCAACTGGATTGTGTAGATTGTAGAGCAGATTTTGATAACTGCACAAACATACTTGTTGAAGGAGGTGCGGGAAGACCATCGATGAGACTAAATGGATATGCGGGGGAGGCAGAGAATTAGTGCTTGAGTGATTGAAGTCGGTTAATCAGCTAATCGCCAAATCACTCAATCACTCAATGGTTCTAAATCCACCCCTTGCGTAATGCTTTTCCCACGGCTTCGGATTGGGAGTGGACTTGCAATTTTTGGTAAATATTGCGGATGTGGTAGCGCACCGTATCCAGGCTGATGCACTGGGCGTCGGCGATCATTTTGTAGCTATTGCCTTTGGAAAGGCTTATCAGAATATCCCTTTCCCGATCGCTCAAATTAATTCCCGATTTATCAGCCTGTTTAACATGGTCTTGAAAATAGTTGACCACTTTGCGGGCAATATGGGCGCTCATGGGCGAGCCGCCGTTGTAGGCTTCGTTAATGGCTTCGATGAGCCGGGCCGGGGGTGTTTTCTTGACCAGGTAGCCGCAGGCGCCGGCGCATAATGCCTCGAAGATATTGTCGTTATCCTCATAGATAGATAACACCAAAATAAGCACTTCCGGCTGCATTTCTTTTACTTTTTTCGTCCCCTCGATCCCGGACATGCCGGGCAACCCGATGTCCATTAAAATAAGGTCGGGCTTATCTTCCGACAGATGTTCCAGCATGTCTTCACAACTGCGGTAATTTGCTGCACATTTCAGACCCTCGGTGGCGTTAATCAGCACCGTCAGTCCTTCGCGAATGGTTCGATTATCTTCCACAAGGATTATTCTTATCATTCAAGCAGTTCCATTTACTTCCATTCTATACAAATAAACCGTTCAAATCAAATGCATAAACATGTAGTTTTTCGGCAACACGGCTAAAAACGAGATCAGCGACTACATGATCATGCAGTCGCTTATTTGAAGACCGTAACCCAGGCTACTTTTTTATTGCCCCGGTTTGCTCAGGTAATACGCCCCTCAAACTCAACCATTGTCCCTTCTCCGATGCCGGATTTTATCAGGAGAGCGCCGCCAATACGTTCTGCCCGCTCTTTCATATTCTTAACTCCGTTGCCCAGGGTCGGTTCATTTGGGTCAAACCCCTTGCCATTATCAAACAGTTGCATTTTGATTCTCTTCCCGCTCAGGAAGGCATTCAGGAATATTTCCGAGGCGTTGCTGTATTTTAAACTGTTGTTGATGGCTTCTTTGAAAATCAGGAAAAGGTGCTGACGGTATTCCATTTCCAATTGTATATTTTTCAGTATTTCCAGATTTTCGATTTTAAAATGAATACCCCGGGCGTTGAGAAGCTCGGTATAAGAATTGCCCAGCCGGGAGACCAGGTCAAACAGGGAATCCCGGCGCGGATTGACCAGCCAGACAATATCGCTCATACTGTCGATCAGGCCCCGGGAGGTATTGCCGATACTGCGGAGTTCCCGGCCAACCAGTTTCTTCGAGCGCTGGTCCAACTTTTGGGAAATCACCTCTCCCATAATAGCAATCTCGGTTAAGCCGGCCCCAATATCATCGTGCAGGTCGGCGGCAATTTTACTTCTCAGGCGCTCCATTCTTTTCTGCTCGGCAATGGCTTTGCGCCTGGTCCGATCCATCAGTATTCTGATCAGGAAAAACAGACTAATCGAGACGAAGAACAGGTAGGCCAGATACGCCCACCAGGTTCTGTACCAGGGCGGTAATATTTGGAATTTAAATATTGCCTCATCGCTTATATTTTGATAAACATTTTTCGCGCGAATTCGGAATATATATTCCCCTTCCGGGATGTTGGTGTAATCTTTTTGGGTTTCCGTTGTCCAGTTCGACCAACCGGCGTCAAAGCCCTCGAGCATATATTGGTAGGTGTTTACCGATTCATCCGTATAGCAGGCGGCGGCGTATTCGAAGCGCAAGGCGTTCTGTCGATAAGGAAGAATCGGGTCTTCATAGTTTAAGCTGCGCGCCCCGCCATAGATGACCGAGTCATTATTTACCTGAACCCGGCGGATATGGGAACGAAAAAAGGGACTGTGATCCACGGCAACCGTGGGCTGGTAACGGAAAACACCTTTGGTTCCGCCAAAATAGACAACGCCGCCGGCCTCGGGATAAATGGTATATATGGAAGCATCCGGCGCCGGGAGAAAAGTTCGGTACTCCAATTCATATAAATTATTGCCGGCGTACCTGGCCAGCGCCAATTTTTTACCCTTATTAAACCAAAGGTTTTGATCATCATCCACCGTGAGGATGGTGTAAGAAGTCGAATCATGGGGAACATCCACTGTCTGGTTAGCAAAATTTACCGGCAGGAAATAATCGTTCTCATGGTCAAATCGATAAACGCCCCGGGTCGTGCCGAATAACACATCGCGGCCGTTATTGAAGACGAGATTGTATTTCCGGGAGGGCAGCCCGTTGGTAGTGTTATACCGCCGCACAATTGGCGCGAGCCGGCCTGCGCCGGATACTTTTGTTTGTTCCCAATCCACCCGAAGGACGCCCTCATAAACGGCGCCAATCCACAACCGTCCCAAACTGTCTTCCGCTACGGTTCGCGCTTCCACTTCAATACCGGGTAATTTTCCTTCATCTGTCCAGCCGTCCTTGCTTCTATAAAGCGAAGCAACGCCGGCATCCAGGCCAATATAAACCCGGTTGGAATCCTTTTTGGACCGGGAAAGAATCCAGCCGCTTTTGCGGACGATAAATGTAAATCCATCGTCTTTAATTTCGTAAATGCCATGGTTGCTGGAGACCAGCAGCATATTGTCCATGCTGAGCAGGGACCAGCACTGGCTGTTTAACCCCGGCAGTTGTTCAAAATTGTTTTTGGCTATGGCGCTCCTTCCGGGACGGAGAAGGAATACTCCCAGGCCGGCGGCCGCATAGAGCATACCGTTATGCCGCACAATATCATGGACGTTCCCTTTCAGGCCGGAGCGTTCATCGAACAGGGAAAAAGACGCCGGATATTCCACGTGCGCCAGGCCTTTATTCATGGCCAACCATAATGATCCGGCAAGGTCCTGGTAGGCAAACCACACATTTTCGTCCTGCAATCCGCGTGATTTGTCCAGTACTGTCAGCAAATCACCATTTTTATCCAGAATCGCCGCGCCTCCCCGGACGGTAGTGAACACATGGCTGCCGTCTCTCAGGGTAATGCCATGATACACCTGATTCGTAATCAGCCATTGATTTATCACAGTCTCATATTTTTTTACTCTCTTGCCGTCGAAAATAAACAGTCCTGTTTTTCGCGCTCCGATTAGCAGACGCTTTTCGCCCGCCGGCGTCACCACATACACCCAGTCATCATTAAACCGCTCGCCGCCCGGAATCAAGATTAGCGAATCGGCTTCAAGGCGCATCAGCCCGATTTGCATCTGGTGGATAAACAACTCCTTGCCCGGGAGAAGAAAAGCGGACTGGAAAACCGTTTTAGCCTGCCATGTTTTGAAGGTCCCGGAAAAATCCCAGCGGAACAGATATTTCCGAGTGCTGAAGTAAGCGTGATCCGCAGTGATATATATTTGCCACACATCCCCGAAATTGCGGTAGGACGGCTCGATGTTGCTGATCAAAGAAATGTAGCGCAAATTTCCGACAGAGTCCGGGGCAAGATAGCCGATTTCATTCTGCGCGCCGACGTAGATGACACCGGAGGAATCCATTGCTAACGACCGCGCAATACTGCCGTTGGCTACCGGGATTTGCCGCCAGGAAACGCCATCATACTGCAACACAACCCCATTGGTATTGCCGAAATACATAAAACCGTTTTTATCCTGAATAATGGCCCAGTTTTGACCATGGGCCCGGTATTCTTCCGGCAGGTAGTTCCGGATAAAAGGTATGCCGGTGTTCGCCGAGGCAGATTCCTGCTTAACACCGGAAGCATGCAGCACTTGAAGGCATAGAATAAGGGGAAGCAAAAGAGCGCTTCTTTTAAATCGCATTTTAGGTGTTGTTGCCCCCGCAAGATTGTTCAACCGCGATTTATCCGCAATATAGCGCCGGATTATAGGCAGGGACAGGGATATTTCCGGCGGCGGCAAAACCACGCAAGGGAGGGGGAAATTGCCGGACAAACCGCCGCTGCCGACATCCACCTGTAAGAACAGCACCGGAAATACAAGGGACGGCGGCATTTTATCGTCTCTCTAAAACCGCAATCTCATCCCGGCGGCTGTATCCCCCGGTCGGAGCTCAATACTCCGGCGCGCTACCGGGGAAATAATGCTCAAGTCATCACACCGGCCCATATTGCGCCGGAGATGATGATCAATAGGGCGGTTTTGCCGGCCCCGTATATCCGCATATTCCCAAACGGGGCGAATTGACAATTTCCACAGGTTCACCATACTCATCATGCGGGTGGGTTTTGGCATGTTTATCACAGAACACGCCTCCGCCCTCACCTTCATATAAACATTCGAGACATAACCAGGCGGCAGTATTTCCGCATTCAACACACTGGTATTCCGGCAGGTCATTGCGGGCCATCAAAGTAATGGGATATTGGGTTATCGGTTTACCTTTTCGTACATCCACCACTTTGACCCTGGTTTCCGAGGAACTGCCAAAATCATAAATATGATGGAGTTCCAGCCCCACCCTGAAAACCTGACCGGCTTTTTTGCTCATCGCGATGGGACGCTGCATTCGTCGGTCCATTGAAAATTCGCTTAAGTGCCCGCAGCACTCCAGCCAAATAGAGCGGAGATAGGAATCCAGCTTTGCCAGAGTTGCTTTTCCACTCATCTCAAGATGTAGCCAGAAGCTTCCACTCCAGGCATCTTCTATCCGGAGATGATAAAAAATACCCGCCGGGCCAGGTTTTGAATCGGCCGCTTCAATAATCTTCAGTCGTTTTTCACAAGACGCCAGGTGCCGGGCAATACCGGACTTAGACATATTTTGTCCGCAAAAGCTGCAACTCCCTCGTGATTGTTTTTTTCGTGGCATATTGATCTCCTGTTTAATACGGATTACGCGCCGCGCCGAATTATTCTCAATTCGAGCAAAATTTATAGTTGTCATAGCCCGGATAAAGCGCCGGCCGGGATATCGATTATGACCCAGGAAGGGACCAAAGTAGCATTTTTGCTTTTATCATTCAAGAAAAAGAACAACAACATGGAGTATATCAGAGTATTTCGGCAAACTTCGGATTACAAATATTTTAATTTGACTTTAACCTTTTTGATTTTCAATTTTACCCTCAAATAGCTCCTATGTCAAACATAGAAGAAAGAAGGTAAACCATGAAAGTGCCGTTTAAAATACCAAATCCGCAGGGGCCCTGTCCTTGTGGAAGCGGGCAAACTTTTGAAGAATGTTGTCTGTCCGCCCTTGAAGCAGAAACGCCAAGCATCGAGGATTTTGAGAGCCCCGAAGAGGCGATGAACGCTTTGATTGAGAATGGAGTTGCAATTGTCGAAGAGCAGTTAAGAACAAATGAACCCGAAGAGACCGTATTAACGTTTCAGCGTCTCAAAAAATTAGGGCTTGCCGAGGAAGTAATAAAGGAGATGATTGCCGCTGTTTTGCTGAGGCAATTATTCGAAATGATTGCGACAGACAGCGAGTTTGATTTAGAACGTTATTGTGAGGAGTTAGACGAACTTCCCGAGCTTCCCGAAATAGATATACCGGACAGCGACTATATGATGGATCGCTCGGCAATTATTGTTTCTCCTAAACAGCCGTTTGTGGATTGGGTGTATAGCCTTAATATTGCGGCGCAAGAAGTTTCTTCTAAAGACATAAAGGAATCGATGTCTGTTTATTTAATTGAAGAAGTGATGGATGACAAGCACTTCAAGGATATTCTCAAGGATGTTTACACCGTTATTTTCGAAGAAGAATTAGCGAGCTGGTCAACCGATGAATCAAGGTGGCCCGAAAAACGCAACCTGTCTATGTTCAAGAAATGGTTTAGTGCGAATCTTCAATACTCCGTGGTTGATCTGGTGAACGACGACTTTATTTAACTCATGTTACGCAATTGGACGCAGAGATCGCAGAGATTCTTTAAAAGAGAAGTAACTATTCAGGTCTCTTTTTTGACAGGATTCACATGATGAACCGGATTGGGAAATAAAATTTAGTAACTACTCAGGTGTTATTGCCAATGGCGTATAATTCCCCTCACCCCCTCCCTCGCTTGCGCTTCGGTCGCCCCTCTCCCCGGGGGAGAGGGGAAGGGGTGAGGGGGGATTCAACTGTCATATATACAGCCGCTTAGGCTATGAACAAACCGACCTGAGTAGTTACCGTTATTATTCACAATTTGTTACTATTCAGTAAATGAAGAATGTAGAGATTTTGGATTGCATCGACTGTGTCGATGCATGCATTGACACAGTCAATGCAATCCAAATGCTCCCATCATGGCAGCGACTTCTAACCG
>JAJRYW010000479.1 GCA_024275555.1 Calditrichota bacterium
CAACGCCTTGCTCGACTTCCGGTCCGGCGGAAAACCGATCTATGCCCACATCGAAGTGGCCGGCAACCAGGCCTACTACCTGGCCTCCGTCGCAGACACCATTGCCGGCATCGCACCGGGGATCCTGATGATCAACGGCTTCGACAGCGAGCCGGTGTTTCTAAAAGAAACCCTGGCAAAAATCGGGATTGAAGCGGATTTTGTGGCCCACGGAAAGTACAAAAACGCCCCGGATATCTTTACCCGCAAAAAAATCTCCCCGGCCCATCGCGAGGTGATTAATTCCCTGCTGGATGAATTCTACGGGCGCTTAGTTGAGGGAATTGCCGAAGGCCGCCGCCTGGAGAAAGAGCAGGTAATTGCCTTTATCGATCAGGGCTTCTCAACCGTAGAACAAGGCTACCAAAAAGGGTTGATCGATACCCTGATGTTTTATAATGATTTTAAAGAGTATGTCAAGGCGCTCTCGGGGGATTCCGCCCGGGCTAAGTTTATCAGTTTCAATCAATATCAGAACGTTCCCCAGGGAGGATTGAATATTTCCGATGAGAATCTGTTAGCGGTTGTTTACGGCGTCGGCACAATTGTGACCGGTAGCGAACGCCAGTTCGGCCAGGACGGTCTGATCACCTCGGACGGAATGGCCAACAGCATCCGCAAAGCCGCCGACAATAAGAAAGTCAAGGCGATCATCCTGCGCATCGATAGTCCCGGCGGATCGGGCGCTGCTTCCGATGTCATCTGGCGCGAAGTGAAGCGGGCCCGGGAAAAAAAACCGGTAATCGTTTCCGTCTCGGACCTGGCCGCCTCGGGGGGATATTACATCAGCATGGCCGCCGACAGCATTATTGCCCATCCCAATAGCATTGTCGGGAGCATCGGGGTGTTTGCCGGAAAATTTTCCTGGCAGAAATTTTATCGGAAAATCGGGCTGGGCCGCGAAAAAATTCTCCGCGGAAAGAATGCCGATATTTTCAGCCCCTCCCAGAAATTCACTCCCGAGCAACGGGTACTGCTGCGCCGCTTTATCATGGATTTCTACCGGATGTTCATCGAGAAAGTTGCCGAGGGGCGGCACATGAGTGTCGAGGCCGTCGACCGGATTGCCCAGGGGCGGGTCTGGACCGGCCGCCAAGCGCTGGAGTTAGGGCTGGTGGATAAGTTGGGCGACTTTGACGACGCGGTGCAAACCGCCAAGCGCATGGCCAATATCCCCGAAGAGCAAGGGGTGCGGCTGGTGATTTATCCGCGCATCCAGTCCATTTTTGAGCGGCTGTTGAACCAGGGCATGGCGGCGCAGATCGAGATGGTCTTTCCGGCGGTGCGGGAATTGCCGGCCCCGCTGCGCAGCGTAATCAATGCTATCCCGTACTTCCAGCCCGGCGAAGCGCTCTACCTGACGCCGCTGATTATCGACCGGGGACTGCTGCCGTAAAGACGGCCGCGCAGCCGCTTCTCCACCGTTCCTGAATGTTCCGGCTGGAAAAGCCGTGAAAAAAGTTTGGATTTGATCGGAACATCGATATATTTGGCATGAATTTCACTCACTGAAATCATGCAGAACCTTCGGAATTGCCGACGGCCGTTTTTTCCGGGGACGTTTTTTGAGGTGATCCGGCATTCCCAACAGGGCGGAATGAAAACGGCAGTCCCCAAACCCGAATTGCTGCTGTAAAAGCTACCGGTTTTACAATTGCAATCACAAAATTTTCCGGACGGGATTGTGATGACGCCCGGCCTTCCCCCGGGGGGGAGGAAAAATATCCTTCCGGCGGATAGTTTACCGGAACAGACCCGCTTTGATCCGGCGACCGGGCGCGGGTTGCCTGCAGAAACGGGAATAGCGCTCAATTTATCCTAACCGAATAAAAAACTCTGGAGAAAAACATGACTCGTTTTCTGAAAATATTCAGCGCAGTTTTATTGGCCGGTGTGGTCGCCCTCAGTTGCAGCAAAGACAGCTCCTCCACCGGAGATGATGACCACGGAATCGATTACGGTTCCATTACCGACATTCAATATTCGCAGCATGTGCAGCCTCTCTTGAATGATGATTGCGTGAGTTGCCACGGCCCTAATCGCGCTGACGCCGGGTTGCGCCTGGATTCCTGGGATGAGCTGATCAAGGGCTCCCAATTTGGCGAGGCAGTCATTCCTTTTGACGCTGACCACAGCGTCATGATCGAAATGCTGACCAAACTGGCCGGCGCCGTCCATCCCGCCGACCAGGGAGAATCCGCCCTGGACAGCGCCGAAATTGCTTTTTTAGCCCGCTGGATTGACGAAGGCGCCCAAAACGACGCAGATGAAATACCCTACGCCAATTCCACCGGCAAAGTTTATGTGTGCAGCCAGGATGGGGCGATAGTCAACATCATCGATGTCGACGCCAAAGTGGTGATCCGCAACGTGGATATGCAGGATTTCGGGTTTGCGCCGGATTCCAAGCCGCATCATGTTGCCGCGGCTCCCGACGGCCGGAATTGGTTTGTTACTATGATCAGCGCCGGAACCATCGCCAAATTCAACGCCAATAACGAACTGGTCGCCACCGACACCACCGAAGTTCCGGCCTTGTTAGCCATTCATCCCACCGAAAACGTACTCTATGTTTCCCGCTTTGTCAGCGTGGTAACCACCTCGCTTTATGTGCTGGATACGCAGAGCTTCACTCCGATTACCAGTGGAGGCGCCACTGACGGGCGGATCGAAATGCCGCGCCCGGTGCCGCACGGGTTGACCATCGATCACAATGGGGATTATATCTACACCGCCAGTCTTTCCGATAACGAACTGATGGTGGTGAGCAACGCCAGCAAGGATTTTGAAACCGGCATCCCGGTGGGCAATAACAGCAACCCGCTGCAAATGACCATCTCTCCGGACAACAGCACCCTCTACCTGTCTGCCAGCGGCAAAGAGCAGATGCTGATTGTGGATATCTCCGATCCCACGGCGCCGGTGCTGATCGACTCTGTGCAGGTGGGGGTGAACCCCTGGCATACCATGATTACCCCGGACGGCGCGTATGTCTATGTGGCCAACCTGGGCTCCAACACCGTCTCGGTGATCAACACCGCCACCAAAGATGTGCAGACGATTGGGGCGGGCGACGGCTCCGACGGGCTTTCCCAGCCGCACGGGCTCGTGGTTTCCCCGGACGGCCGCTATGTATTCGTTTCCTGCCGCAACACCACCGGCGACTATCATCCCCGCTATGATTTTGGCGATAACGCCCTGGCCGGCGCCGTGGTGGTGATCAATACCGCCACCAACCAAATTGAGAAAGTGCTGGAAATCGAAGAGTTTGGCTCGGGGATGACTATCTGGTCAAACTGAATTTAGGATGCAGACGGACAAGCGCCGGCGATGCGCAGCGAGCGGCCGCCGGGCTGCTTACCGGAAGCGGCAGGCAGTAGCAGATACAGCGAGGATAAAGTATGAAAAAAACAGACGCCCACGGCTTGATGGTTTTTTTGCTGGCCGTTTTCCTGTGGAGTTGTAGCGATAAGGAGGTCTTTCCTCCCCCGGGGGACGAACCGGCCGACTCGGTGCAAATATACCGCGAGGCTTTTGATGAACCCCGGCAGTGCGTTAATTGTCATCCCCAGCATGTGGCCGAGTGGGAAACATCTACCCACGCCTATGCTTTTACCGATCCCATTTTCTTTACCTTGAACGATATTGCCCAGGCAGAAGGCCTGGGACAGTTCTGTGTCAAATGTCATAGCCCCATCGGTGTTCTGCTTCAGGAGACCCCGCCGGGATTTGATCAAGCCGACCTGAGCGAGCTGTCTCGGCAGGCCATCCATTGCGACGCCTG
>JAJRYW010000480.1 GCA_024275555.1 Calditrichota bacterium
AACGGTTTCCGGGGCGGTCTCCCGGTGGCAATCCTGGCAGGCGATCTCTAATTGCTGCTCCTGGCGCAAATACACCCGGCCGTCGCCCATGGTCTCCCGCCAGGTATGGCAATCGATGCAGATCATCCCGCCCCGGGCATGAACATCCGCGCTGACATAGCGAAAAAAACGGCCGTCGGGCAATTGGCGGATTCTCAGCCCGGCGGTGTCCGCATCAATCTCCATCTCCTGCCAGCCTTCATAACTGGTGGAGATGCGGGTGGAGCGGCTGTGGCAGCCAAAGCAAGGTTTGTTGTCCATTTGCAGGGTTAGCCGGGGGTGGAGTTGCGGCAATTCCTTATTATCCTGATACCGCTGCAACTGCCGCTCTCCCTCCGGCGAGTACTGCAGGTGGCAGGCCAGGCAGCCGCCCCCGCGGGAAAGGGTATCCAATGCGCCAAAGCTTTTTTTAGGGCGATTCAGATGGCAGGAGGCGCACAACTGCCGCAGGTGCAGATCGGCCGGGGAATCGCCGAGATGGGAGAGGTGTGCGGCGCTGTCCGGTTGATCCGCTTCCCCGAAGGCCCAACGATTTACATTGACCAATCCCCGGCCGGTAGCCATCATACTCTGGTGGATATTCCGGCTGATGAACTGATGACACTCCGCTTGCCCGCAGCTCTCTTCCACCCCTGCTAAATTGCCGGGGATAAGGATCATCTGCTCGTGTGCTGCTTCTTTCTCGGCAGCGCCGGGATTCCCCAGGTGGCAACTGCTGCACCCGATGCCGGCCGGGTCGTGCGCCGGGGAAAAACCCTCAACCGCCTTATGGCAGACCAGGCAGTACTCTGCCTGCCCGGCTACCCGGGGAACCGGGGTTCGAGAGGTGAGATTCGATTGAAGCAGCCAATAGGAGATGGCTGCCGCCGCCAGGCATAATAAAATGATCGGGGTAAAGAAACGCAGCAAATGGTGAGGTTCTCTTTGGGGAGCGGGCATACCTTTTCCTTTACTATAGACCCGTGAATTAGTATGAAAATGAAATTGTTTAAATATAATGAACGAGTTTCCTATTAAATTTCCCCACCCCGGCCCTCCCCGAAATCGGGGAGGGAGGCCGGTTTCCCCCGATTTCGGGCTTCGTCGTGAGCTCAGCCGAACGGGGGATTAAGGGGGGACATTACTATTGTATGAAGGCAACTATACAAATACATTTCATCTTTTCGGAAACTAATTCACGTCTCAATAATTGGAGCGGCAGGGTGTTTCTATGAACTTCATTCAACGTCGTATCCCTTCACTCAGGCAGTACGCGGAACGCCGTTGAATCACTTCGACGAATACCGGCTGCGCCGGTTAAGCATTTCCACAATCCCGGCAACCTCGGAGACGCTATGCGCCAGGAAGTGCGGCTTGATGTCCCAGCCGTCTATGTTTCCCGCTCCTCCGTATACGGCGGCAATGCTGACAACTTCCGGGCCGTTCTTATCCCGCCGGAGCAGTTCATTGGTATTCTGCACACACTCCGCGTCGGTCTCGTGATCGCCGACATAACAAACAATTCCTTCTTTAGAACCCAATAGCTTCTCGAGGCAGGCCAATAGTCCTGCCGGGTGCGGTTTCTGCTCGTCCATCTCCACCTCCTCGTAGCCGATAATACACCCGAAGAAGCGGTCGAGCTGTTCATCACGCAAAACCTTGATGATATTGTCGCGCGAGTTTTGGGAAACGATGCCATGCGGTATGTTGCCCAGGGCCTCCAGCGTTTCCTGAACACCGCCGAATAAAGGAATGGGCGTGCTGTCTTGCAATTGGCCGGGAGTCCACAGGCTACCCGCCAAATCAATCAGGGCATCATCAAAATGATACTCTTCCCGGTACAATTCCCGCCAATTGCGGTAGCGGTGCGTGGCGGCGGTATAATTTTCTAAACTTTTGAGAATTGAAAATTTCTCTGGATTTTTTCCAATAACTTTTCGTATAATCTCCAGGGTCACTCGGTAATTCTTCTCCCGACTGTCCACCAATGTTCCATCAAAGTCCCAAATCACGGCTTTTACTGTAGCAGGATTTGTCATACGCTTCTCCTGTACCTTTGTAGGTAGAAAGCCTATATCAAACTTTAACTTCGTTTATTGTTTTTCGTAGATCAAGCAAAAACAGCTTTTGTTCCGGAATTCTTGCATATCTGCAAGGGGCGTTGCCCAAAAATCCGCCGTTTGTCTCGTTTTTCGGAACATACCAGAAGATGAGGATCCGGGTTAACCCACCTAAATAATCAATCCTAATAAATAATGTGAGGAGATTGCTTATGCGGAGACATCTACAAGGAAATTACGGACGCCGGAGTTGGTTGCTCTGTGCGGTTTCTCTGCTGTTTATGTTTAGTAACGTATTTGCTCAAGGGGTTACCACCGCCTCGCTGAGCGGGCACGTTTTCGATCAAAACGGCCAGCCCTTAATTGGCGCGAATGTGGTCGCGGTCCACGACCCCACCGGCACCCGTTACGGCGCCTCTACGCGGGATAACGGGCAGTACAATATCCGCAATATGCGTATCGGAGGGCCTTATACTGTAACTGTCTCCTACGTGGGCTACCAGGAGCGAAAACAATCCAATGTTTTTCTGAAGCTGGCCGAGGACGCCAATGTCGATTTTGTGATGGCTGAAGAAGCCATTGCCGGCCAGGAAGTAACGGTAGTCGGCCAGATGGATGATGTGCTCAACAGCGGGCGCACCGGGGCGGCTACCTACGTATCCCAGGAGCAAATAGAACAACTGCCTTCAGTCAAGCGCAGCACCCGCGACCTGACCCGGCTGGACCCGCGCAGCGACGGCAACTTCAGCTTTGGCGGCAAAAACTGGCTCTATAACAATATTTCCCTGGACGGTTCTTATTTTGGAAACCCGTTTGGTCTGGATGATCCCGCACCGGGCGGCCAGGCCAGCGCCGAACCGGTTCCGTTTGACGCTATCGAGCAGGTTCAGGTCTCTGTAGCCCCTTTTGATGTGCGCCAGGGCGGCTTTACCGGCGCCGGGATTAACACCGTCACCAAGAGCGGAACCAACAACCTGGAGGGATCGGTCTACAGCTTCTACCGCAACGAAGACCTGTTGGGCAACACGGTGCGCGGCCAGGAGGTAATTGCCAATCCGGATTTAAGATTCAACCAGTCCGGCTTTACCATGGGCGGGGCCTTAATTCCCAACAAGCTGTTCTTTTTTATCAACGGAGAGCTGGAGCGCCGCGACGATCCGGGCACCAACTTTGTCGCCAGCGCCGACGGGAATCCCGGCTTTGGAGTTTCCCGGGTGCGCGCCTCGATTATGGACAGCATTCGCCAGCGCATGATCAACGTTTATGGTTATGATCCCGGCCCCTACCAGGGATTTATCCATGAAACGGACAACAACAAGCTTCTGGCCAAGTTGAACTGGAACATTAATGATCAGAATCAGCTCTCCTTCCGCTACAACTACCTGGACGCCAGCCGCGATCTGCCGCCGCATCCTTTCGTGTTAAGTTTTAACAATACCGGCCGCGGGCCCAATCAAACCAGTATGCCCTTCCGGAACGCCGGCTACGCCATTAACAACAAACTGAATTCCTTTGCGTTGGAGATTAATACCAACACCAATAAATTCTCCAACCGCTTTTTTGCCAGCTACAACCGTTTCCGGGATTTTCGGACGCCTTTCAGCGATCCGTTTCCGACCATCGATATCGGCGAAGACGGGGTGACCTATACCACCCTGGGCCACGAACCGTTCTCGATCCACAATATTCTCAATCAGGATGTCTGGCAGTTTACCAACAACTTCAGCCTCTATTCCGGGAAGCATGTCTTTACCCTGGGAACCACGTTTGAGTATTTCGGTTTCTTCAATTCATTCAATATTTTCCGGCATGGAGTGTTCTTCCTGCCCCAATTCATCCCCATCGGTTCTACCTTTGGCTCGCTGGATGAGTTTTTCGACGCCACTGATCCCAACAGCCCCAATTTCAAAGATTTCCGGGCCATGATTACTCCCGATGATGTTCCTTTTAAAGGTGAGAACATCGATGTGGGGCAGTTGGCTTTTTACGGCCAGGATGAGTTCCAGGCCAATAAGAACTTAAATTTAACGGTCGGCGTGCGGGTTGATTTCCCGCTCTATTTTACCGATCCGGTGGACAACCCCTTCTCACGCGGGTTGGAAGCGTTGGATGAGAACGACAATCCCGAACAAGTCGATCAGAGCAAACTGCCGGATGCGGTTCCTTTGTTTTCGCCGCGGGTGGGCTTCAACTGGAATGTCACCGGCGACCGTCGCACCCAGGTGCGCGGCGGAACCGGCATCTTTACCGGGCGGGTGCCCTTTGTCTGGGTTGGCAATGTGATCTCCAATCCGGGCGCAAATCCCAACCTGTGGGCGCGTTTTTCCAACGAAGGCGTCGAGCAGATCAAAACGTCGGATGACGCCATCTTGCAGCAATCCTTTGATCTGAACGCAATGGACCCGGATTTCAAGTGGCCGCAAGTGTGGAATACCAGCCTGGCGATTGACCATCAGCTTCCGGGCGGATTCTTGGGAACCCTGGAATTTGTTTATGGGAAAGACCTCAATGCGGTGATTATGCGCAACGCCGACCTGGCCCCGCCGGTGCGCACCCTGGCAGACGGCCGTCCCTACTATGGCGGCGTGGAAATCGACACCTCCGGAAACCCCGTTAATGTATGGGAATTGAACAAAGACGGCGGCGCCGGGATTTATGTGATCGACAACACCAGCGACGGGCATAACTTTAACATCACCGCCCAACTGCGCAAGCGCTTTGAGAACGGCTTGAGCGCTACCTTTGCCTATACTTACCTGCAGGCCAAAAGCCAGTTGAAATCCACAGAGATTGCCAGTGTGCTCTGGCAGAACAACCCCATTCAGGGCGATCCCAACAGGCCCAATCTCAGTTATTCGGAATTTGGCCAGCGGCACCGTTTTATCGGCAGCGCAACCTACAGCAAAAAATGGACTCCCAACATGGTAACCCGTGTAGGCCTCTTCCTGGAAGTGGCCGAAGGAAACCGTTTTGCCGGCGCCGGCGGTAATCGCTACTCCTTTATTTACTCCGGCGATGTCAATGGCGACGGACAGCCGGGCAACGACCTGATCTACATCCCCAGGAGCAAAGATGAGATCGCGTTTGATCCCATGAGCGATGCACAGGGCAACGTAATTACTGCCGATCAGCAGTGGGAGCAGTTCAACGCCTTTATCGAACAAGACGACTACCTGAACAGTCACCGCGGCCAGATTGCCGAACGCTTTGGGGCGGTCAATCCCTGGTATAGCAATATTGATGTGCGGGTGCTGCAGGACATCTCGTTTGACGTCGGCCCTAAAAAGCACACCTTCCAGATTAGCCTGGATATCCTGAACTTTGCCAATCTGCTCAATTCCGATTGGGGGGTGCGCAAAGTTGCCAATCCTGCCGCAACGTCTCCGCTGCAACTCTCCCGCTTTGATGCCGACGGCGAGCCGGTCTTCAACTTTACCGGGCCGGAACAGACCTATATCGATGATCCCGGCCTGTTCTCCCGCTGGCAAATTCAAATGGGGCTGCGCTACTTCTTCCGGTAGAGTCGGCCTCATTGCGTCAGTTTTATCAAAGCGCCTTCTCTTGCAGGAGGCGCTTTTTTTATGGCGCAAAGTCATTTGGTGGGAAAGAACTTGAAAAGCTGATTTAAGCAGGTGTAATCATTCCCCAAACCCCTTCCCGTTCTCAATTTCCCTGATCAGCAGCGCCCTAGGGCGGAACTCCTGTTTCAAGCCCTTAGCATTGTTAGCTTGTTCAAAAGTCTGTTGCACGGGAACAATACTTGATGAACGATTCTGCTACCCAACAGAGAAAAATGATGTGAGGGGAAAAATTAGGGGTGAAGCAAATTTTTCTTTCAATGGCTTCACTACCGTGCACATTTTCAATTTAGTTGTCGTATTTCCATAGGCTTGAATTCCACCTTATGCGTAAGGACTTGATTATCAATAAATTGTATACTCCTTA
>JAJRYW010000481.1 GCA_024275555.1 Calditrichota bacterium
ACAAACCCGGCAGTGGGGTCGACTTTAAGCAGCCATGATTTATGGAGAGTCTTGCCGCGGCGAGGATTGATCCTGCGCCTCCTGACCACCCTCGGCGGGCCGGCGGGCCAGCAAATCCTCGCCTTCGATTTGATGGTAAAGCGCCGTTGCAGAAAGCGCCATGCCGCTGTTGAAGGCGGCCAGGCCGTAGGCAAGGGGCGTCAGGCAAAGCAATGCGGCTGATCCGGCCCAGAGCCAGGACATTACCGAGGCAAGCCCGCTTCCCGGCGTAAATCCCGTATCACTCAAACCACCATAGAGGGTGTACGGCAAGAATGATCCCGCTCCCGGAAACAGGTGGGCGGCAACGGCCATCCCTCTCGCAGCAAGCATGGTATAAGCCTCCCCGGCAATTAGGGACGCTGCCATGTTGGTTAGAAAAAATGACAGGAGCAGTGCGGCAGCAAACATCGCTGCGGCGAACCCGGCAAACAAAACATTCACAAAAAGATGAGCAAGGGTTCCGGCCGGCTTGCTTTTAAAAAACTGCATGGTATGATAGACGGCGCCCAGGGCGTCGGTTTCGTCCAGGGCGATAAAAGCCGGGCCAAACAACAGGTTCAATAGCGCGATCAGGGCCAGCAGCAGAATAATGGCCATCCAAAGCACCAGCAGAATAATGGCAACACTGAGGACAATTTCCCCCACCAGGGGAATTTTGCCAATCAATAAAACCAGGGCGATGACCAGCACAAAAAAAGCGATGATCAGGAAAATCAGCATTCCCGAGCCGAACAGGGAAGCGCTTTTGCGGAGGGCAAAGCGGTGTGATTGGCGCACGGTGTAGTCGCGCTGTTCCTTCAGACGCTGCACGGCCAGGCGGCAGGAGGCCAGGTTGTTGACCAGCAGCAGCGCGGCGGCCAGGATGGCGCCCGCTCCATAGACCCCCCGAGCGAGGCCGTCAATATGCAACGCTGCCGGACCGCCAAAAATATTAGCGAACAGCGGAAATTTCATCGCGCCGCCGGAGAGCAGCATGGCCAGAAGGGTAAACAGGTAAAAAACGGCCCCGGCGGTAATCAGGCCGAGAGCATTGAGCCAGATTTGGCGGGGATGCAAGGCCAGTCGTCCCACCAGGAAAATATCCCGGATTGTGTGTGTCGGTTTCATAGGCCCCGGAATGGTACAACAACTGTTCCGCAAAGGCAAGCAGTTCTGTTGCCGCTTCCCGGAAATGTGATTTTGATGCTTGTCTTTGCTTGAAAAAAATAGTATGCTTAGCCAATTAAATTATAGGTTCCATCGGCAATATTTTTATGATACATATCCAATTTCAGAGGAGGTCCTTATGCAAACATTCCGTTTGAGTATTTTGGCGTTTGCCAGCTTGATTCTATTCAGTGTTTCCGTTCAGGCCGGGGTCTATGTGGTTCAAAAAATAGAGGGTCCGAACCCCAGTCAAAACGGCGTCAATACAATCTATATCGACGCCGATCAAATGCGCATGGAAACCAAAACCCCTGCCGAACATACCGTGATGATTTTTCGCAACGACAAGCAGCTTTTCTGGATCATTGATGTGCGCAAGAAAACTTATTTTGAAATGACCAAAGAAAGTATGCAGAATGTGGCCAAAAAAGCTCACACCATGATGGAAAAGATGATGGAAGACATGACCGACGAGCAGAAAGAGGCCATGAAGGCGATGCAGCAACGCATCAAAGAAAGTATGTCTAACATGCCCGATGAGGAAAAGGAGAAAATGCATCAGCAAATGCCTGCGGGTATGATGGATATGCATGGGGCCATGGGGAAAATCGTTTATAAAAAAGTCGGCGGCGAAAAAGTCGGGAAATACGATTGCACGAAATATGAAGGCTACAAAGGCAAATACCGGGTCGAGGAAGTGTGGGCCGCCGAGCCGTCCAGCCTGGGTGTCAGCGAAAGTGATCTCCAGGTGTTTGAAAAAATGACCGCGTTCTTAAAAACGCTGACCGGGCCGATGAGCAAGATGCTGGAAGAATCCGGAATGAGCTTTGCCGCCCCGACCAGCGACGAAAAAGGGTATCCCGGCCTGCCCATCAAAGAAGTGACCTACGATATGGGCAAGGTAAACGAAACAACGGTTGTGCAAGAGATAACCAAAAAGAGTTTTAGCCCGGACCTGTTTGAACTGCCCCCCAATCTGGTGAAAAACGACCCGATTCAGGGAATGGGCGCCGGTATGCCCCAATATTAAACACCATTCTCCTGGAGCCCTGCCGGTATTCCGGCGGGGCTTTTCTATCAGCGAGGTACAATTCTGCTCCCGATTGTTAATTTTTTCATCCCAATTCGTCTTGTTTTAAACGACTTCGAAAATTTCTCGTAGTCACACCAACTTTCTACTCCCCAAACCCCAAAGGAGGTCCGATGCTATCCCGTTGGTTACTTATATCCCTGGCAATATGGGTGGGCTTTTTCAGCCTGCTCGCCCAATCAGATCAAGCGCCCCATGTTGAGGGGCAGATCATTGTTCAACTGGAAAAAGGTGCGCCGGTGCAGAACCTGCTCCAATCTCACCGCGCCGTAGAACTGCAAGCCGTGCGGCTGCTTTCCCGGCGGATGAATATCTGGTTGTTCGAATTCAATCCGGCGTCTGTTCAGGAAGATGCGGTATTGCAGAGCGTCTATCAGCATCCCGATGTGCTTCTTGCACAGTTTAACCACTATGTTACCCGGAGGAACGCGACTCCCAACGACCCGCGTTTCCCGGACCAGTGGGCGCTGAACAATACCGGTCAGACCGGCGGCGCCCCCGATGCGGATATCGATGC
>JAJRYW010000482.1 GCA_024275555.1 Calditrichota bacterium
TGTGACCTACGAATGGTGGTCGAAGCGGGATATCTTCCGGGCCGGCCAGGCCCAGCAAATGAACTATGACAATGTGCTTCAAATCCGCACCGGGATCGAGCATATTTTCTTTAACCAGGTGCCTTTCCGGGTGGGGATGCAATATCGCACCACCCCCACGGATCGCGGCGATACACGGCTTATTTTTACTACCGGAACCGGCTTCTATGGAAAGAGGTGGGAAGTGGACCTCTCCGGCGGCGTCAGCAAGTTCAACTACAACTACCCGGACCTGTTCGATGACGCAATCTACGGCGGCGATCGCAGCAACAGCAATATCGATGATGTGGAGGAGCGCTACTTTTTTGGCCAGGCAACCTTGAAAGTGAAGTTGCGTTAACCCGGCTTCCGCGGCTGTTCTGCTACCAGGGCAGCCGTTCCAAGTCCACATTTCCCCCGCTTAAAATCATCCCAATGGTCTGATTCCGGAATTGATCCGGCCGCTCCAGCAGTGCGCCTAAGGGCACCGCGGCGGACGGCTCCACCACGATTTTCATCCGCTCCCAGATCAGCCGCATCGCCGCAATAATGGAATCTTCCGAGACGGTCAGGATTTCCCGGACATGCTCACGGATGATCGCGAAGGTGTTTTCGCCCAACGAGGTCAATAATCCGTCGGCAATGGTGCGGGGATTTTCCGAGGGGATAATTCGACCGGCTTGCAGGGAGCGGAAGGCGTCGTCCGCGCCGGCGGGTTCGCCGGCCAGCACAGTGGCGCCCGGAGAAAAATAGCGGCAGCTCAGCGCCGTTCCGCTCAGCAGGCCGCCTCCGCCAACCGGGACAATCAGCGTATCCGGAGACTCCACTTCTTCCAGCAACTCCTTCGCTGCGGTAGCCTGGCCGGCAATCACCCGCAAATCGTTGTAGGGATGGATGAAGGTTGCCCCGGTTTCCTGCACCACCTCTTGCAGGGTGGTTTCCCGGGCGGTTAAGGTGGGCTTGCAAAAACGGATTTGCGCCCCGTAGCCTTCCACTGCGGCAATTTTTACCCGGGGGCTGTTTTCCGGCATAACGATGTAGGCGGGAACACCCCGAATTTGGGCGGCCAACGCCAGGGCCTGGGCGTGGTTGCCCGAGGAGTGGGTAGCCGCGCCGCGCCGCGCCTCCGCTTCGGAAAGCAACATCACCGCGTTGCAGGCCCCCCGAAATTTAAAAGCGCCCACTTTCTGGAAATTCTCGCATTTAAAGTAGAGCCGTGCCCCCACCCGCTCATCGATGGACCGGCAAGTCAGCACCGGGGTGCGATGGGCATAAGGCTTGATCCGCTCGGCAGCGGCGAGAATATCGTTGGCGGTGGGAAAGTTAAATGACTGATTCATGTTTAATTGGGTTCTTCCTTTTAGGAGGTGTTTAGACTGTAGCTGTTTAGGTAATGATTTTGGTTAATACGGCGAAGTATACCCACAGCTTGAACTCCTACAGCCTATCTTCCTTAGTATTTCTCAAAGCTGCAAAACAAACTGTTTCGAGAGCTCAAATACATGCTGAAAATCTTCCCACTCCAGCGTGGCCGGGACATCCCGGGTGCTGTGATAGGGCTGTTTGCCGTCTTTGGTGTAGAGATAGAAACCCTTCACCCCTTTTTCGATAAAAGGGAAATGGTCGCTGATGGCTTTATTTTTGCGCGCTCCCAGCGGTCCCATTCCTAATTTCCGGTTGATGCGCTTGAGTATTCTATACTCCTCCGGGAAATTTTTACCGCAGACAGCTATCACGCCGTTTTCCCCCGAGGCGACCATGTCAAAATTAATCAGGAAGCGCACCTGGGAGAGATCGATACGGGTTTTTTTGACAAAATAGGTAGACCCGGCCAGCCCTTCTTCTTCCCCGGAGAAGGCGGCAAAGACCAGGTTGTAATTGGGGATGGGATGGTTCTGGAAATACTCGGCCAGGGCAAGCAGCATTGCCACACCGCTGGCATTGTCGTTGGCGCCCGGGAAATAGACGCTGTCGCCAATTGCGCCGAGATGATCATAATGCGCGCAAA
>JAJRYW010000483.1 GCA_024275555.1 Calditrichota bacterium
GGCAATCTGGAACAGTTTCTGCCCGGCTTTAATGTGGGCGCCTTCCTCTACGTTCTTTTCCACCACCATCCCGCTTTCCGGCGCCGGCAGTAAAACGGTTTTTTTCACCTGGCCGGTTCTTTCTAAGCGATCGATTTCCGATTGAGGAATATCCCAATAGAGCAATCGTTTCCGGGTGGATTCCAGCAAGGTTTCCCCGCTTTCCCGGATGGCGCTGAAACTGCTGCCGCTAACCAGTTTCTGGGTGTTCAGAGCCAGCAGATATTCTTCCTGGGTGGTCACCAGGTCCGGCGAATAAATTTCCAGCAACGGTTGGCCTTTTTTTACCATTTCCCCGGTGTAATCCACATAGAGTTTCTCGATCCAGCCGGAGATCTTGGTGTTGACATCGTAAACACGGTCTTCATTATAATCCACTTCTCCGACGGTGCGGATTCGCCGGTTGAAATCCATCCGCTCCACGGTTCCGTAGCGCACTCCCATGTTTTGCACCGTTACCGGGTCGACCACAACCGTTGAGCCGGAGCCTTTGACATCGCCCTCGTAAACGGGAACCAGGTCCATCCCCATCGCGGATTTACCGGGACGGTCATAAATCTCGGAGGGATTCATGGGGGCTTGCCAGTAGAGGATTTTCCCTTTCCCTCCCGATTTTTGATCGGCGCCCTGGGCCGGCGATTCTTCTCCACCGGTATTTTTTACCGGCACTAAATTCATCCCGCATTTGGGGCATTGGCCCGGTTCGTCCAGGATTACTTCCGGATGCATCCCGCAGGTCCAGAGTTGGGCCTCTTCAGATGATGCTGCGGCGCTCTCTTCGGCAGACTTGTCTTCCGAAGAGCACCCGATGAAAAACGCTGCTGTTAGAAGGATTAAGCCGAGCGCTGCTATCCCAAACACTTTTTTACCATACTTCATGATTCCTACTCCATATTTTTAAATTCAATCTGTTCTTTACAATTTTTGCTTATTCGGTTAAAGCGACGCCGGTTGCTGCTTCCAGCTCGGCAATGGTTTTAAAATAGTCGCTGAGCACCCGGTAGTAATCCAACTCCGCGTTAAACAGGTTAATTTGGTTGGTGATCAGGGTCAGGAAGTCCACCTTGTCGGTTTGGTAGCCGAAAATGGCCGATTGCAGCGACTGGGACGCCTGGGGAATAATCCCGGTTTTAAAAAGCTCGATCAGGAGGGCGTTGTGGGCGACATTGGTTAAGTTGTAGTCAATCGCTTCATGGACTTAGTTTTGTACTTGCAGGTATTTTTCCTGCACCGACTTCTTCGACAACTGGGTTTCTTCGACTTTCTTGCGTTGTTTTCTCCAGAAGTAAAGCGGCACTTTAACACTAAATTTTGCAGTTAAAAAATCGGCCCCGCCCAGGCTGTTCTGAAGCACTTCGCGCTGGCCGTAAGCGAGGGTCAATCCGAAATCGGGATAGTAGTCTTTTTTGGCCAGGCGCACCTTTTCCCGGTTGCTCTGAATTACCGCTTTCCAGGCGGACAGGAGGGGGCGGTGTTCATCGGCCAGTTTCTGAAGCTCCGGCAGTGTTTTGGAAAACGGCATATATTCCAATTCCGCCAGATTCCTGAGCGGGGAAGAGGTCGGCCGGTTAAGCAGGGTGTTTAAGCGGGCTTCCATTGTTTCCCGTTTTTTATCTAACTGAATTCGTTTATCCAGCATTCGGGAGAGTTCCACCTGGGCGCGCAGCACATCCTGCTGAAGCCCCTTGCCTACCGAGTAGCGGGTTTCGGCAATCTTTACAAATTCTTCCATGGCCCGGGTGTTTTTTTCCACCGTTTCAATAGACTTATCAATTAAATAGAGATTGTAAAAGGTTAACTTTACCTGTTTAACCAATTGATTTTGCACTTCCAGGTACTGGGCTTGCTGGGATACGGCCTGCGCTTCGGCAATATTTTCTTTAAGCCCCAACTTTCCCGGAAAAGGAAATTGCTGGGTGACAGCCAGTTGTTTCTGGGTCATCGCTTCCTGGTCGAAGGCAAAAGTGCTTACCGGGGCGTTTAGCAGGTTGAAGCTGACCACCGGGTCCGGCAGAGCCCCGGCCTGGGGAATCCGGGCCAGCGAGGCCTTCCAGCGTGATTGGGCTGCCTGCAGATCCGGGTTGTTCCGGAGCGCTTCGGTTACCAACGAATCCAACACTAACGGCGTCGAAACCTGGGCAAATGCGGCCGCGCCTGTCATCCAGAGTAACAAGATTATCCTTCGCATTACATACCACATCATTTCGTATTCCTTTCTTAATCTATTGTTAACTGTATAAATCCGTTTTGCTTAAACCGTCCGGGTCGTCGTCGGCGGATAACATCAGGCTGGGGCCTTCTTTCTGCTGGCGCAGATAAGCCAGGCTGACCAATAAGATCAAGAGGCTGATCCACCAGAACATACCAAAGGTTGCCATGTAACGATGATGAAGATGATAATGTACGGACTCCATGAAATCGGCTGAATCCTGATGCTGACTGCTGTAATGAACCCCCTCTGAATTCATCAAAGAAACTACTTTGGACATCTCCTCCTGCCCAATTAAACGGTGGAACACACAGGTATAGCGATTCTGGATATTTACCGGAAAAAAAAGGATGGTCCCCAATGCCCCTATCACTAACATAAATATCACAATTCGATGTTTTTTTATTTTCATAAATAATTCTCCTTATCAAGCCTGAGCCATCCTATAACAAAGCCAGTGCCAGAATCCCGGATTCTTATGAAAAGTTGGGCGAAGTGCCTGTAATTACTAACTTAGATGATCTTGCAATTCGTAAACGTTCTGGCAAGTTTGGAAAATCTGCAAGAGTGGTATGTAGAATATTCTACACACGATTAAAGAATATTCTACATTGGCGAAGCGACAGCAGCCCATTCTTCCGGATGCATACCCCGGCCGGGGCCGGGAGGAGAAATAAGTTCCCGCTGCCTTCTGTCGGCAGTGCTGCGCCGTAATTTTCAGACGGAATAAAAATCGCCCACCCGTTTGTTTATTTAAACTGCTTATTGGGATATAAATGATTATATGTTACCTGCCTTTGGGGGCAAGGTATAGTTGTATGTAGAGCAGGCCATATAAACCGGCTATCCGAACAGGCGTCTTTATGGAAGGCTTATGATGTTGGCCAGGAAGCCGTTTATAGAATTTTTGGATTGCTATAGCCGGACCGTTATCAAATAAAATTTTCCCGCCCCGGCCCTCCCCGAAATCGGGGAGGGAAGCAATTTCCCCGATTTCGGGCTTCGTCGTGAGCTCAGCCGAACGGGGGATTAAGGGAGACATTACCATTGCATGAAGGCAACCACACAAATACAAATTTTTAAACAAACAGGATATCTTTTAATACATCTATTATATTACCGAATTGCAGTTTAGTAAATTTGGCACAGTTATTGTTCCTAATTTCCGTTTTGACCCTGACTTGAGGAGGAATTATGACCACACGACTGAATCGCCTGGCGATGAATGACGAAGGATTGGTGTTTGATCCGGCGACCGGTGAAACGTTTACCGTAAACAGCACCGGCCTGTTTATCCTTCGGGAGCTGAAAGCCGGAAAATCGAGCGAAGAGATTTTAACGGAGCTGAGGGAACAATTTGAAGCGACGCCGGAAGAGGCGGAGCGTGATATCATGGATTTCATCGCTCATCTGAAGACCTATCAACTCATCTCATGATTAGCCCGGCAATCAGAATGGAGGATTACCCATGGAGCAATTAATTGTCGGGGTAACCGGCATCAATGCAATTGATAATCCCGGGCCTGGCGTCGGCGTAGCCCGGAGCTTAAAAGAAGCCGACGATCTGGATGTCAAAATTGTGGGACTGGCCTACGACGCCATGGACCCCGGCATCTACATGGATTGGCTGATCGATAAGGCCTACCTGCTCCCGTATCCGTCCGGCAAGCACGAGGCCTACCTGGAGCGGCTCTACTACATCAAAAACAGTTACGGGTTGGATTTTATCCTGCCCAATTTGGATGCGGAACTGCCGCTCTATATCCGTTACCAGGAAGAATTGGCCGAACATGGCATCGGGACCTTTATCCCCTCCCGGGAGCAGTTCCGGCTGCGGGGCAAAGATCGATTAGCCGAAGTAGCCAAAACCATCGGGATAGATTTCCCGGCTTCCGAGGTGGTTACTTCCTACGAGGAACTGCACAAGGCCGTCGAAAAACTGGGCCTGCCGCTGATGGTCAAAGGCGCCTTTTATAAAGCCTACCGCGCTTATACCACCCAGGAGGCTGTCGGTCACTACAACAGCATTGTGGCCGAATGGGGTTACCCGATCATCGTGCAGAAAGTGGTAACCGGAGAAGAAATGAATGTGGTCGGGATGGGCGACGGCGAAGGAAATTCCCTGGGCTTGGTGGGCATCAAAAAGATGTGGATCACCTCCCTGGGAAAAATCTGGACCGGGATTACCATCAAGAACGAGCAGATGCTCGACGCCGCGGCCCGGTTTGTCGAAGCGTATCGCTGGAAAGGCGGATTTGAGCTGGAATGCATCGTCTCCGGAGATACGGTCTATTTGATTGAAATCAACCCCCGGCTTCCGGCCTGGTCCTATTTTGCTACCGGGGTGGGGATCAACCTGCCCGCCAACCTGCTCCGCAAGGCCTACAAACAGCCCCTGCCGGAGCAGTTCGATTACCCGGCCGGGAAATTATACGTTCGCTATACTTATGAAATGGTAACCGATCTCACCCCCTTCAGCAACATCACAACCAGAGGAGAGAAATAAAATGCGCTACGAAAAACCGGTGATCAACAAACTGCAATCCGGGCTGATGAATAAATTCGGCTCCAGCCCGCTCTACGCCCGGAGGGTGCGCAAGGAGATCGACGGGGTGACCATCGACGACCTGGTCCGCCAGTTCGGCTCGCCGCTCTATGTTTTTTCCGAACAGTCCCTGCGCAGCCGTTATAAAAATCTTTACAACCTTTTTTCCAACCGCTATCCCAATGTAACCTTCGGCTGGTCTTACAAAACCAACTATTTGCAGGCCGTCTGCGCCATCATGCACCAGGAAGGGGCAATTGCCGAGGTGGTCTCGGAAATGGAATACGACAAGGCTCGCAAACTGGGCATCGACGGCAAAGATATTATTTTTAATGGGCCGCATAAGCCCATGCACGCCCTGGAAAAGGCCGCCAAAGAAGAGGCGATGATCAACATCGACCACATGGATGAAATTTATGACCTGGAGAAGGTTGCCCAAAAATTGAACAAAAAAATCCGGGTGGGGATGCGCTTGAATATGGACACCGGCATCCACCCGCAATGGTCGCGCTTTGGGCTGAACCTGGAATCCGGCCAGGCTATGGACGCGGTAAAGCGGCTGGCAACCGGCGGCAAACTGATTCTCAACGGGCTGCATTGCCACATCGGCACCTACATCCTGGAGCCGGACGCCTACGCCGTGGAAGTTGCCAAGATGGTGGAATTCGGGTACCAGGTGGAAGATAATTTCGGACTCAAGATGGAATATATCGATATCGGCGGGGGGATGCCCTCGCGCAGCAAGTTGAAGGGCAGCTACCTGCCGCCGGATGTGGGGGTGCCGCCCCTGGAAAGTTATGCCGAGAAAATCACCGAGGCGCTCTACACCCACCTCCGCCCGGGCGATTTTCCCCGGCTCATCATGGAAAACGGCCGCGCCCTGGTCGACGAAAGCGGTTACCTGATCTCCACCCTTTTTGCCGCCAAACGGCTCCCGGACGGCCGCAAAGCCTACATCACCGATGCCGGGGTGAATACGCTGTTTACTTCTTTCTGGTATAAGTTTAATGTCGAGATTGACCGGGAGGCCGCCGGTTTGAACGAACCCTCGATCATCTACGGGCCGTTGTGTATGAATATCGATGTGATTGACGAAGGCTCGATGCTGCCCTCGCTGGAGCGCGGTACCCGCCTGATTTTTTCGCCCATCGGGGCCTATAACAACACCCAGTGGATGCAGTTTATCGAGTACCGTCCCAACATTGTGCTGATCAGCCCGGAGGGAAAGGTGGATGTGATCCGCGAGGCCGAAGACTTGAAGCATATCGAAGAGAAGGAAAAACTGCCCAAACGGCTTAATCTCCATGACTGATATGAAACAGGGAATGAAAGAGCACCTGCGCGCCATTTTCAACAGCTATTCGGAAATCTTTTTCCTGCGGGGATATCGCTCGGGACTGATCATGTTTGTGATGACACTGATCAACCCCAACGTTGCTATCGGCGGACTGATTGCGGTGGTCTCGGCCTACTTGTTTGCCAATTTCATCAAAATGGACCGGGAATTTCTGAAAGGCGGTTTCTACACCTATAATCCGCTTTTAGTAGGACTCTCCATCGGTTACCTGTTCCGGATTACCCCGCTGACGGTGTTTTTTATCGTGGCCGCCGGCGTCTTCACTTTTGTGATGACCACGATGCTGTTCAACATCTTCTCTTATTACCTGCGCCTGCCCATCCTGAGTATTCCTTTTGTTTTTGTCAGTTCCATTGCCTACCTGGCCTCCACCCAGTATTCAAACCTGTTCGTCAGCGGAATCTATCCGCAATCGATCAGCAGCCTGGAACTTTATATGCCGGTCTGGATCAGCGGCTTGCTCAAATCGCTGGGATCGATTTTATTTATGCCGGATGTCATCGCCGGGACGTTTTTCCTGGCGGTGCTGCTGCTCTCCTCGCGGATACTGTTCCTCCTGGCGATTGCCGGTTATTACACCGGCACGTTGATCAATGCGCTGCTGATCGGTTCCGTGCAGCAGGCTTTCAGCGATTTGAACAGCTTTAATTTTATCCTGATTGCCATTGCGGTGGGGGGAATTTTCTTAATCCCCTCGCGGCGCAGCTATACGCTGGCGCTGATTGCCGTCAGCTCCTCGACCTTCTTGCTCAAATCGGTGGAAGTGTTTTGGTCCACCTATGGCATTCCGGCCTTTACGCTGCCGTTCAACTTAGTGTCGCTCTCTTTTATTTACGTGCTGGGAATTGTCAACTACCCGCTGATTGCCCGGGTGATCAAACGCACCCCGGAGGAAACGCTGGACCACTACCTGACCACGGTGCAGCGCTACCAGGGCAGCTTGCGCACCCTGGCCCTGCCCTTCTCGGGCCGCTGGACGGTCTGGCAGGGCTTTGACGGGCAGTGGACCCACCAGGGTAGTTGGCGCTACGCCTACGATTTTGTCATCACCGATGAAAAGGAGAGCACCTACCAAAAGAAAGGGCAGAGCCTGGAAGATTACTACGCCTTTCGCAAGCCGGTGCTTTCCCCGGCGCGGGGCCGGGTGGTAAAAGTGATTGATGGACTGCCTGACAACCCCATCGGGGAAGTGGATAAGACCAACAACTGGGGCAACCTGGTAATCATCTACGATGTACGGGGCTACTACGTGGAACTGTCCCATTTTGTGCAGAACTCCATAAAAGTCAAGGAAGGCGACTGGGTGGAGCGGGGCAGTTTGCTGGGTTTGTGCGGCAACTCCGGCTATTCGCCGCAGCCGCACATCCACGTGCAAGTGCAGGCTACCGATCAAATCGGGGGCTACACCCTGCCTTTCAGTTTTGTCAGCTATCTTTCCGGAACGCGCTATTATGCCAATCATCTTCCCCGGGAAAAGGAGGTCATCGAGCCGCTCTTTTCCGACAAGCAACTCGATACCCGGATGGGTTTTATCCTGGACCAGGAACAGCGTTTTGAAGTATACCGGCAAGGCAAGCAGGTGGATGAGCTTTTGCTGAAAGTAAAGATGGCCGTCGACGGCACCTTTTATTTTGATTCCGGCCAGGCCAGGCTTTACTTTGGAAAACATGAGGGCACTTTTTATTTTTACCGGGTGGACGGGCAGGACCGCTACCTGCGCCTGCTCTTCAGCGCCCTGCCCCGGATGCCCCTGGCCCATCGTCCTCAACTGGAATGGGAAGACTACATTCCGGTGGGAACGGTGGTCAACGGCTTCCAAAAAGCGGCGGTGCTCTTTCTCAGCTCGTTTAATCATCGCCTGAATAAAATACATACGGTGTGCCGCTTTAAAAGCCGGGATGTGATTACAGGTGAATTGTCATCATCCTTTTTAAAAGGAACAACATTATGTTTTTCAATTAAATTAAGAGGAAAAGAAGA
>JAJRYW010000484.1 GCA_024275555.1 Calditrichota bacterium
GGATGTTCCCGCCCGGTGTGACTGGGCGTGATATCCAGGATCACCTTCATGCCCAGGTTGTGGGCCTCGCGGATAAAATCCCGGAAATCCTGGTTCGTGCCCAGCGACTGTTCCACGTTCAGAAAATCGATAATATTGTAGCCGATGTTGATCTGGTTGTCGGCGTCGCCGGGAATCTCCATCACCGGGAGCACCCAGATGACGTTAAATCCCATCGCTTTAATATAGGGCAGGTTGGGAATGGCCGCCCGGATGGTTCCCGCCGGGGTAAACGATTTAAAATAAAGCAGGTAGATCCGCCCGTTTTTCACCCAGCCGGGATTATCTTCATAGCCGGCGACCTGCACATCCGGGGTATCCGGGTGCACCACAAAAAAGGCCCGGGTCGAATCCACATTTTGATCCGGGTCGGTTGCCCACAGTTCCAGGTAATACTCGCCGGAACTGGCCGGGCGGGCAATGTTGATGACGACGTCGCTCGAGCCGTCGACGCCCAGCGCTTCCGGGTTGGCCGGGTCTTCCCGCCACAGGAATGTCAGCGACTGGCTGTCGGGATCGCTGCTGCCAACCGCACTGAGGATCAACTGGCTGCCGTTCTGGGAGATGTTGATCCGCGCCGTCGGGGCGTGATTTACCAGCCGGGTAAAGCTCACCGAATCCGAGGTTTGCAGTTGCCCGCCAGTAAAAGCGCGCACCCGGAAATAGTTGTCTCCTTCCAGGAGGCTCATCACCGTATCGACCTGGCCGTTGCTTACGCTCACCGTCCAGGTCGAGTCGCGGCGCAGGATTTCCGCGCTGGTTACGGTGCTATCAAATCCGCCGCCCGTGCTGAAAATGGCGGCGCGCAGCGGCCAGGCGCCTTTGCGGGTCGTCGCCGGAAGATTGACAATCTGAATGGCGTCCGCCTGCACCGTAAACTCGGTCGTATCCGAAGAAACGCTTCCGGAGGTGCTCCCGGCAATCAGGATCAGGCTGTGAGCGCCGTCGCCGAGGGGAACCGGCGGGGTAAAACTGAGCTGCTGCGTGATTGCATCGTAGCGGCTGCCGATTCCGGTAAATTCCAGGCTGTCGATTTTGATCACAATGGTGCTGGTATCCACCGCGTAGCCTACCGCCGGAAAAATATAGGCGCTGATTTCCGGGAAACGGGTGCGCTGCACCCCTACCGCCGGCAGATCATTCGGCAGCAGGTAATGGATAGTCGGGTCGTTGATAAACAGATAGGAGTTGTTGTAATCACTGGGGTTCTGGCGGGGGTTGAGCGGATCGGACAACCAGTTGCCATCCGCATTGAACTTGTACTGGTAAGCGCCGGGAATGCTGTTCGGCGAGGGCAGCGGCTCCGGGCCGCCCACCCGCAGGCGTTCGGTTTTCCACCAGGTTCCCGTCGGCGCATCAAAATTCATCAGCGAAACAGGGTTGTTAACCACCCAGCCGTTAAACTCTCCCGGCAGCCAGACGTTGTTGGGAGAGTTCGAGGGCTGGTAAAAAAACGTCACGTCGACCGAGTCGCTCTGCGCCGCCAGCGGAGCAATTCCGCAAACAATGCAGAGTAATATTATCAGGTTTAAAACGGTTTTCATAGTTTCTCCTTATTCATCTAAACTGACCGTGCGGTGGTGAATACGGCCAAAATTACGGTGTTTTCTCCTGCGGGGTATGATCCCGCCGGGAGGTTGTTTTTTTTCGGGCCTTGTTCTTAGCCGCCTGTGCTTTTACCCAGTGGGAATCCGGATAAGCCTTACGCAGCAGGGAGTCCAACAATTCCAGCTCACCGGGATTCGATTCGATCACGGCGTCGTCAATATTGCGTTCCATCCGCTGGCCAAACAAGGTGATATCGAGAACAATCTGGTTGGCGGCAATCATCACAATGCCTTTATTGTAGGTCCAGGCAACTTTACGCGGTTCTTTGCGGTTGGCCTCGCCCATCAGCACTTCTTCACGGTCACGGACCAGAATAATTTTATGATCCCATACTTTTTCCAGGGCGCGCTCATCCAGATTATAACTGAACACAATCCCCACCTGGGGCACTTTGGTAAAGGAGAACATGACGATCTTCACCCCTCGTTTTTCCGCTGCGCACAGTTCCGGTTCCAGTTGCAGAATTTCCCGTCGCCAGCCGGAGAGATAAATCTCCTTCCGGGCCGTGTTGATCAGTTCCCGCGCTTTGATGATCATATTGGTATAACCGTGGATGCTCCACAGGTGTTCGGATTCAATCCCCTCCTGGAGATGGCTCACGCTGTCGTGGAAATCCTCCACCTTGTTCTTGAACTGATTCTGGAGCAGCTCCACAAATTGATCCGGCGGGAGCGGGGCAAATTTCTTCGGTTTATCGGAAATCGCGCTGACGGCCCCGTAGGTTTCCAAACGTTGCATCACATCGTAAATCGCAGAGCGGGGCACGCCGCTTTTTTTGCTGATCTCGTACCCCGTGGCGGGATTATTCTGCAACAGGCACACGTACACCCGCGCCTCGTACTGGGTAAACCCCAACTCCATCATTTTTTTGGCGATATCGGTGTTTCTCATAACTCGGACCTTCCCTTTCGCCTTTTTAAATGCTTGCTTCCGGCAACAAGCCGGCCTCCTACCGGTTAAGCGGCTCGATGCCGGCGACTGTAACTTCCCAGAAAGTGATCAATAGTTCATCTATATGGGCGCGCCAGTTTCCCCAGCTATGCCCTTCGTGATATTCATTATACGTTAGCGGGTACCCTTTGGATTGCAACACCGGGATAAATTGATGATGCAACAGCTGCAGCGATTCGAACGTTCCCCAATCCAGGTAGAGGCGGATATCCTTTCGCGGTGCATTGTTATAGAGTTGCATAATTGCATTGTTGTTGATCCGGATGGCGCTGGACTGGCCGCCGGCAATTCCAAACACCTCCGGATGCCGAAACGCGGCGTAGAGACTGATCACCCCGCCCAAAGAAGCCCCCATCATCCCGCGATGCTGCGGCTGGGGTTTGCAGCGATATTGCGACTCGATGAAGGGAATCAGCTCGTTTATCAGCATGGACACATAATTGTCATTCAGCCAATACTCCTGGTTACGGTTGACCGGGTCGACAAATACGGCAATGATGGGGCGAATACGGTCGGCCGCCAGGAGATTATCCAACACATTGACCATGCTGCCCAACTGCACATATTCACCGCCGTCCTGCACGTAGAGGCTGGGATAGCTCAGAGTATCCTGTTGGTATCCCGGGGGCAAATAAACCCGCACGGTGCGGCTGTTGTTCAAAATACTGCTGTAAAAGGTGTGCAGAACCACCTGCCCGTGGGGAATTGACGGATCGTAATTAATCTCCCGGGGCTGGAGGTAATCCGGCATGGCTAACTCGGAGTTCGGCCCAAATCCCCCGGTGACGGTATGGGGATTGAGCGGGTCGAGAATCCAATTGTTGTTCAGCACAAATTTATAATCCAGCCGGGCCTCACGCGGGAATGTTTTGCTGAGGTAATAGAGATTGGTTTGAGCCGCCCGGCTAAAGACATCCCGGTTGGGCTGCCAGCCGTTAAAGTCTCCGGCAACCGAAAAGGGAAAAGCAGGATTGCCCCGGTATAGAAAATGCGCCAGGGTATCCTCGCTAAGCGGAAATCCGAACCGGGCGGCGTAATTCATAAAACTGTCCGCCAGGGCGGTCTGCGCCTGCGGGTCGGCAAGTGAATCCAACCGGGTTAGGAACTCAGCAAAATACCAGCGCGGCGGTAAATTGGGCGGGCGATCTTGCTCGCGGGCGGCGTTTTGCCCGGCTAAACTGCCGGGGAGCTCCCCGGAGCAGGCCGTCGCCAGGAACAGCATTGCGCAGAAAAGGAAAAGACGGCTCATCCTTTCACGCTCCCTAATGTCAAGCAGGAAATAAGCCAGCGGCTGGCC
>JAJRYW010000485.1 GCA_024275555.1 Calditrichota bacterium
AATTCGCATTAATAAATGACTCTGGATAATAAGAAGGAAATACAGATGGCCAATTCCCGCTCCTCCATTGATCAGGAACTTTGTTTTGTGGGTTTGATTAACACGTTCTAAAAATCCCAATATTTTCTAAACCTGTTCGCTTTTTCAACCTGTAATTCGCATTAATAAATGACTCTGGATAATAAGAAGGAAATACAGATGGCCAATTCCCGCTCCTCCATTGATCAGGAACTTCAGGAAAGCATTGCCTTTATCCGCCGGCATACCCAACAGACCCCCCGCATCGGGCTGATTCTGGGGTCGGGCCTGGGCGGATTTGCCGATACGCTTGCGGAGGCGGATCGGATTCCTGCCTCGGAGATTCCCCATTATCCCAAATCCACGGTAGCCGGGCACAAGGGCTTCCTGGTGTTTGGCAAGGTGGGCGGTACGCCGGTGTTAGCGGTGCAGGGGCGCACCCACTTTTATGAAGGCCATCCGATTGAGAAGGTGGCCTATGTGGTGAGGATTATGGCCGAGTTCGGGGTGCAGAGCCTGTTAGTTACCAACGCTTCCGGCGGGGTTAATCCGCGTTTCCGGGCCGGAGACCTGATGGTGATTGAAGACCAGATCAACTTTTTGTTCCGCAATCCGCTCTCCGGGCCGGTGGTCGATTCGGAGAAGCGTTTTCCGGACATGAGCGATTGTTATGATCCCTGCTACATCGCCCTTATTGAAGAGACTGCCCGTGAGCTCAAAATCCCTCTGCGCAAAGGGGTGCTGTTTGTTTCTTCCGGCCCCAGTTATGAGACCGCCGCCGAAGTTAAGATGGTGCGCTTCTTAGGCGGCGACGCCGTGAGCATGTCCACGGTACCCGAAGTGCTGGTAGCACGGGCCCGGGGAATCAAAGTCGCCGGAATCTCCTGCGTGACCAACCCGGCTACCGGCTTAAGCGCAACCCCCCTCACCCACGAGGAAGTTACCGATATTGCCAACCAGGTAAAAAATAAATTTCAGTCGCTCGTAAAAGAAGTTATTTTACGGATGGATTCTCAGACGCATTAAAAAGGAAACGGAATGGCGAAGAAGAACAAGAAAAAGATTCAGAAAAAACGACAGACAAAAGCGCTCAAACAGCGCAGCCAGAAGAAGGCGGCCAAAAAGAAAATTTCCAAACGGCCCAAGATGCCGGGAGCGCCCGGTAAAATGCCGCCCCTCTCGGCAGACCAGCGCAAGATGGCCGAGTTCGCCGAGCCGTTGATCAGCCTGGTTAACCCCACCTCGATGCCGGAAATGCAGATGATTGCCGCCCTGGTGCAGGGCTTCTGGCAGGCCTATGATGAGCCGGATTTGGAAAAACGCCGGGAGCTTTTGGAACCGCTCGGCGTACTTTTAGAAGAGCAGGATTTTGAGACGCCCTCTTTCGAAACACTCTCCGAGTACCTGCTGCGCCGGCATATCTATTTCAAGCCGGATAGTCACCCGGAAGAAGAGCGGGCGTTATACTCCGCCGAGCAACTGGAAGAGGCGGCTTTTCTCAATTTGGCCGAATGGTTGCTTGCCAGCGGCCAGGGAACCCCCGGAGAAGAGCAGTTGCTCATCCCGGAATTTTCCGAGGAAGCCGCCGCCCCGCTGGCCGAGACACAGAAATCCCTGCTAAAACAAAAAGCGGCTATCGAAGCGGAAATGGATACATTGAGTTTCCTCGACCCGCAGAATCCGGTTCTGCTAAAGATCCTGGATTTCCAAAATCAACTGGTCGAGGCGTTTTCCGAATACCTGGGCGGATTAGGGCTTTCCGAAAAAGCCGCAGCCATCCACAAAGCCAATATTTCACCTTTCTTTGATCCCTACCTGCGAGAATATCACCAGGCCAGCTTCTTTAGCGTAACCCCGGAGCACCTGGAAGAATACATCCTGGATTACTTCCTGCGCAAAACCGAACATGAACCGGTCGCGGAGAAGGTGCTGCTGAAATCCTTTGCGGCCTTCTGGGAGCTTGCCCGAAACCTGGGCTTAATCTCTGACGCCAGCGCGCTGGAAGATCGCCTGGAGGAGTGCGAGGAAGAGTATTTGGAAATGATTGAACCGGAAGAGGCGGAAGAAGAAGCCATTGATGATGACGAGGAAGAGAAGTAGTCAAAACGATGCCCCTTCCTCTCCTCCAGTCAGCGCTCTGTGCTGACTGGCCTATTTGAGGCTCTGCCTCAAGAATGAGTTTTTTCCTCATGTCAGTGCTCTGCGCTGACATGCTTGTTTGTGGCTCCGCCTCAAGTATGGGTTTCTCCTCATGTCAGTGCTCTGCGCTGACATGCTTGTTTGTGGCTCCGCCTTAAAATATGAGTGTTATCTCGAGACACAGTTCCCGCTGTGTTTCGCCCCCTGTGGGATTCTGCCTCAGTTACTTCTTCTGCTTTAGTGTATTTGTTGATTGAGCAACATTTTCGAGTGATTTTCATATTATTTGTTTGTATCTTTTATCCAGATAAAAAAGGGAAGTAACCTCAATGGAAATAAGTAAATCAATCATAACAAAAATCAGAAATTACTTTACCGATAAGCCGGTACTGAGGGCGTATATTTTTGGATCTTATTCGCGAGCGGAGGCCGATCAGGAGAGCGATTTTGATATCCTGGTAGAATTAGACTATTCTCACCCAATTGGGTTAGATTTCGTAAAAATGCAACTGGATTTACAGGAAATACTTAATCGGAAAGTTGACCTGCTAACAGAAAAAGCGGTCTCCAAATATTTCAAATCGTATATTGATAATGACAAAATATTAGTCTATGAGAAATAAAATTGGTGATGAAGCAAGACTAAAGCATTTGCTGGATGCCATTTCAGAAATCGAATCGTACATAAAAGATACGACTTTTGAAGAGTTTGCTAAAAATTCCATGATGAAATTTGCCGCCATAAAGCAGTTAGAAATAATCGGAGAGGCGGCTAATCACATCTCCATAGAATTGAAGGAAAAATTTTCGGAAATTGCCTGGAGAGAAATTGTGGGGTTGAGAAATATATTGATCCATGAATATTTCGGAGTTGACGAGAATGTCATTTGGGCAATAATATCAGAAGATATTCCGAAACTAAAAAGTCAAGCCGTACAAATTTTAGATGAACTATAACACCCAGACGGTTCAGGTCAACAACACCCCTCAATTGTCATGCCGGGCTTGATGGGGTATGACCCCGTATTACACCGGTGTACATCTAACATACCCACGCCGGGGCACAGAAACGAGTTCTCTCCTCATGTCAGTGCTCTGCGCTGACATGCTTGTTTGAGGCTCCGCCTCAAGTATGGGTT
This sequence comes from Calditrichota bacterium, assembly GCA_024275555.1. Taxonomy (GTDB): domain Bacteria; phylum Calditrichota; class Calditrichia; order RBG-13-44-9; family J075; genus JAJRYW01. Next base: position 3,297 of record JAJRYW010000485.1, read on the forward strand.
TTACTTGATCTGCAATCAATTGGAAGCGGGTACTGGGGAATGAGATGTTGACAAACCCAATAAACGAGGCCGCCCCGGGAAGCATTTCCGGGGCGGCCTTGTTATTATCTCGGGTTTCTTCTATTCGGCAGCATGTCTGCCGGCGCCAAGAATCTCCTCGGCCAGCGCCTGGGCGTCGTAGAGCTTTTGCAGCGCTTCGATAATATAGGCGCTGTGCACCGCAACGGCCCGGTTTTTGGCCTCGTTATAAATAAACCGTCCCACCAGGCTTTCGATGTTGCCGTCAAAAATCAGCCCGACGATCCGGGCGTCTTTGTCGATGACCGGCGATCCGGAATTCCCGCCGATGATGTCGGTCGTGTTTACGAAGTTCACCGGGGTGGAGAGGTCCAGGTTTTTTTGCCGCTCCCAGAAGCGCTGCGGCAAGGCAAAGTCGCCTTTTTTGTCGAAACTCAATGAGCGGTCATAGAGCCCGTACAGGGTGGTTTTGTAAGGCGCTTCGGTGCCGTTCATCGCATATCCTTTAACCGCGCCATAGGAGAGGCGCAAAGTAAACGTCGCATCCGGATAAGTGGATTTTCCGTACACGGCGAAGCGGGCCCGGGCAATTTTTTCACTGGCCGCAGCTTTCACGCTTTCGATGTTCTCCTTGTACCACTGGCGGTTTTTGCGCAAAATCGGGTCAATCTTCCGGGCCAGGTTAATGAGCGGGTCGTCGGATGCCTCGACAGCTTTTTTGCCGCCTTCCAGGAGTGTTTTGCGCACTTCCGGGTCATCCAGCCGGGTCTTGTCGATCAGCGAACTTGCTACCTCCCGGGGTGATTTGCCGTCGAGAACAGTTTTTAAAAAGGGATCGTCCGCCCCGATGGCCTCGATAGCCATTTGCAGCGTCCCGGCAAAATTGGCTTTCTCCAGTTCCTTGTAGATAGGGGCTTTGGAAAGCAGGTAAAACTTGCGGCTCTCCAACTGAGAGTCGTGGTACCCTTCCAGGCGATCCTGATCCGGTTTCTCGATCTCTTCCGTGTAGCGCACTAATTGCAGGGCAAAGTTGAGCAGCTTGGAGCCGCGCGCACCCCGGTAAAATCGGGCCATCATCTCTTGTGCGTAGCGGTTGTAGATATCCTCGATAGTTTTCCAGGCCGGGGCGTATTCCTTTTGCAGTTCCGGATTTTCGGCCAGCTTGGCTAAGAAGGCGGCCTCTTGCTCCTTGTGCAACTTCATGACCTTCTCATCCAGCAAGCCCTGGTATTCCCCGGTAAGGGCTTTCTTGGCGTTGCCCAGGCCGAACATCTGGATCAGCGCCTGACGCTCCTGCTCCGGTCCCTGCTGGGCGTACTCTTTCAAAATCGCCATCCGCCCGTCGATGTATTTCAGCAGCAGCGGGTACCAGTAATCGCGCTCATACTCCAGTTGGGCATGGGTGTAGAGCCGATTGGTCGAGCCGGGGTTGCCAACCACAAAGACCAGTTCGTTTTCCTCCGCGCCGTTGCGCTTCCATTCAAAATAGTGATCGGTTTTCAGGGGCTTGCCGTCTTCATACACCCGGAAGAAAGCCACGTCCAGGTCGTAGCGGGGATAGGTGAAGTTGTCCAGGTCGCCGCCAAAGTAGGCTGCTTGCCGTTCCGGGGCAAAAACCAGCCGCACGTCGGTGTACTTTTGGTAGCGATAAAGCCAGTACTCCCCGCCGTGGTAGAGGTCGACCACATCGGAACGCAGGCCGGTTTTATCCTGGCTTTGTTTCTCGATTTTGGCGATTTTGGCTTGCCGGGCTTTCAGGGCTTCCTCGTCGCTCATCCCCGGTTCCACGGCCGCTAAAACCTGTTCGGTAACATTGATCATCTCTACCAGCACATTCAGTTCCAAATCCGGGCACTTCAGTTCCTCTTCCGGCTTTTGGGCGTAGAAGCCGCTGGTCACTAAATCCCGCTCCGGGGTGGAAAGCTTCTGGATTTGGCCCACGCCGACATGGTGATTGGTCATTACCAGGCCGTTGGGGCTGACAAACGATCCGGAACCCCCGTCGTTAAAACGTACTGCGGAGAGCCGAACATGCTCTAACCAGTCCGGGGTGGGCGTAAAATGATACCTTTTCTGCAGTTGCTTTACGGGAGGATTATCAAAGGTCCACATCCCCTCATCCGGCCCTTTGGCAAAGATAGACAAAGTAAAAACGGCCAGAGCGGTACAAACGAACCGCAACTTAAGCGAAAATACATTTCGTGTCATTACGAACCTCTATGTTTAATTTGAGTAAATTCCCTGCGCAAAACCCGATCCGGACAGCAGGGTTTAATTCAGGAAGTCCCGGCTATCATAACAAAAAAACGGCTGATCTGGCAAGCAAAAAAAGAGAAAGATGGTTTAACCGGGAAAAACAGCACAGCAGTTAGAGAAGAAGGTGATTTTTATCGCTTATATAGCGGTAAAAGGAATGCGGGAAGCCCGGGCTTACTTTGAGAAAAATGGTTCAAAAAAATTTAAAAAGCTTGAAAAATGACGACCATATACATAAGTTACAAATGTTTGATATGTAATACATATGTTTCGGGTATAAAAGCAGGTCATTATGAAAGAAATTTGGAAAAAATTCAACGAAGTCGAGTTGACCCATAGCAGCGTGCATCATTTGATCGCCATTCACAAGCTCCATAAGGAGTACGGATACGCGCGGGCCATCGACATCGCCAAATTTCTGAACATCACCCGGGGAAGCGTCGCCATTACCCTCAACAAGCTAAAAAAGCGCGGCTACATCCGGGAAGACGACAATAAGTTCCTCAGCCTTACCGACGATTCGCAGCAACTGGTGAACGGTATTCTCAGCAAGCGCCGGATTGTGGTGCGTTTCTTTATGGAGGTGCTGCAACTTTCCGAGGAGGATGCGGAAATCGACGCCTGTAAAATTGAACATCTGCTCAGCCATAAAACCGGCGAAAAGATGATGTCTTTTATGGGGTACTTTTTATCCGATAGTGAGACAGCAAAAGCATTTCGGGAGGGGTTTCGGGAGTTTTCCTATCATTGCCAGTCCAGCGGAGAGTGCGATACCTGCGAAACAGAATGTTATTTCAGTGGTCGTCCCGTTCAGGAAGAAAATTCGGTCCAGTCAATTACGGAGAAGTAAAAATGGAAACGTTAGCGAACAAAGGCCAGAAGCTTAGCGATCTTGTTCCCGGGGATCAGTGTATTATCACTTCGATTGACCACAAAAATGGGGAAATTCAGCGTCTGCAAGACCTGGGGATGAGCGAGGGAACCTCGATACGGGTGGTGCGCTATGCCCCCTTAGGAGATCCGATTGAAATCAAAATCCGCGGATTTTATCTGTCTATTGGGAAAAATATTGCCCAACATGTATCAGTGATGAAAAAGCAGTAACTTCAGCAGGCGGCAATGAAAAAAACCAGTAGTTCGATCAATAAATCTGCGGAGCAATCGCTTTCCGCTTCTGCCCACCCCTGGGCCGCTATTATTGGCAATCCCAATTCCGGCAAAACCGCTATATTCAATAACCTTACCGGGGCCAATCACAAAGTAGGCAACTATCCCGGTGTGACGGTGGAGAAAAAGACCGGCTGGCTGAAAGGCTCGGCGATCTTGCTTCATGATCTCCCCGGCACCTATAGCCTCAGCGCCAAGAGCATGGATGAGAAGGTGGTCGTCGATACGGTGCAGGCCTGGCGCAACCCGGCCTGCCGGCCGATGGCGGTCATTGTGGTGGTCGACGCCACCAACCTCTCCCGGAACCTCTTCCTTACCCTGCAAATTCTGGAATGGGGGATTCCCACCATCGTGGTGTTGAACATGATGGATGAAGCGCGGCGAAAGGGCGTCCATATCGACGCCGAGGGATTGCAGGCCGAACTCCACGCCTTTGCGGTTATCCCGGCCTCGGCAAAGACCGGGGAAGGGATGCGCCTTTTAATTGAAAAGCTGAAGGAGCTTAAAAACCATCCCCATACACGAGCGGTGCCGGTAAAATTAAGCATAAAACCCGCCTGGCAGGAAGCCCTGCAGCCGCTGGAACAACTGTTGGCCGGGTTCCGCTCCCGCCTGTTCCACAACCCCCTGGTAGACGCCATCCGCTTGCTGCCCAATGCGGAGTATATTGACTACCTGGAGCCTTACCTGGAAGACTGGGAAATTGAAAAACTCAAGCTTGCCGTCGAGGAATGCCGCAAGACTTGCCGCGAAAGAAATATCCCCTATCGCACTATCGAGTCGTCCGCCCGCTATAACTACATCGATACGAGGCTCTCCGACTTTTTCTCCACCGAAGTGGTGGAAAAGCGTTCCCTGAGCGAGCGGGTGGATGCGGTGGTCAGCCACAGTATTGGCGGCCCGGTTATTCTGCTGCTGATTCTCGGCTTCATATTCAATGCCATTTTTTCCTGGGCGGAATATCCGATGGGCTGGATTGAGGGTGCGGTGGCTTTTACCGCGCAGATGCTGGGAGAATGGCTCCCCGCCGGTATTTTTAAAGACCTCGTCATCAACGGTATTGTGGCCGGGGTCGGAAACGTGATTGTCTTCTTCCCCCAGATTGTACTGCTGATCTTTTTCCTGAGTTTATTGGAAGACAGCGGTTATATGGCCCGGATGGCCTTCATCCTGGATAAACTGATGAGCAAGATCGGCCTGCACGGGAAATCGGTGCTGCCGATGCTGAGCGGCTTTGCCTGCGCCATCCCGGCCATTATGGCCAGCCGCACCGTGGAAAACTGGCGCGACCGGCTGGTAACCATTATGCTGATCCCCCTGATGAGCTGCAGCGCCCGCTTGCCGGTCTATGTGCTGCTGATCTCCGCTTTTGTACCCAAGCAAACTGTGCTGGGGTTTATCCAGCTCCAGGGGTTGGTGCTGATGGCTATGTACTTCCTGGGCTTTTTCACGGCGGTGATTATTGCCCTGGTGGTAAAGAATTTTGTTCCGGAGCGCAATGTCTCTCATTTTATTATGGAGTTGCCCCCGTACCGCACTCCCATGCTCAAATCGATCTGGTGGAAAGTGTATGATTCCGGGAAACTTTTTTTAACCAATGCGGGTTCCATTATCCTGGCTCTCTCGATTGTGCTATGGTTTCTGGCTTCCTATCCCAGGCCTGCCGAGGAGGCCCACCTGACCGGCAAAGAGCGGGTGGAGCAGAGCTACGCCGGGCAATTGGGGCGCCTGGTGGAGCCGGTAATCGCCCCGCTGGGATTTGACTGGAAGGTCGGTGTGGGGCTGATTGCTTCCTTTGCCGCTCGCGAAGTGCTGGTGAGCACCTTTGCCACGATCTACAATATCGAAGAGGACAATGACAAAAACCTTACCCCGTTAATCACCGCGATGCGCAATGACCGCAAAGCCGACGGGACGCCGGTGTTTACCACCCTGGTTGCCTTGTCCTTATTGGTGTATTTTGTCTACGCCGCCCAGTGTATGGCTACCTTTGCCATTGTGAAAAGGGAAACCAATAGCTGGCGCTGGCCGATTATTATGATCGTTTACATGACTACCCTGGCTTACCTGGCTTCCTTGCTGGTTTACCAGGGCGGAAAACTATTGGGGTTTGCATAGATGGAAAATGTGCTGGTTATGGCGCTGGCTGCCGCCGCTTTGATATATATCATCCGCCGGGTGCGTGCAACTCTTACCCAGGGCGAGGAAGAGAGCAACTGCTCTAAATGCGCTGCCAACCGGATTGCCAAAATACCGCCGAAACAATTTCTTCCCAAGTCTTAAACTAAACTGTCGGATGTGGCGATTTTACCGGAAAGGCAAATGGGATGAAATGGCTTTTTGAAAAATCACGCTGGATTCACAAGTATATCGGGTTGGCCCTGATTCTGTTCCTGATGTGGATGAGCATCACCGGTGTGGTGATGAACCATCCCGATCTTATTGCCGGCGTCTCGGTTCCCGGGTGGTTAGTCCCTCCCCAGTACCCCATCAAGAACTGGAATCGCAGCGCTATTACCCGGGTTATCTATTCCCAAAAGGACCCCCGGGTGGTTTTTGCCGCCGGAAAGCAGGGCGTCTGGCGCTCGACGGACGGCGGGCGCACCTTTGAACCCTTTATGGAAGGCTTGCCGGAATCCCGCTATTACCGCAAAACCAATCACCTCTTTTTAAAAGAAGGCGGTTCGGATATTCTGCTGGCCGCCACCCAGTATGGCCTCTACCGGCGTGATCTCTCCGGGGGGGAATGGCGCCGGGTAGCGTTGTCGGAAGAACCCGGGCCGGTTAAAAAAATACTGGTGGTGCGGGACACGCTCTGGGTGCTGAGCGAGTCGCACCTGTTCGTCGCCCGGGATTCGGCTTACACGGTTTTTCAGCAGCGCGCCCTGGAACGCCCCGCCGAAGAACATACCGTTACCCTGGTGCGCCTGTTCTTTGATCTGCATGACGGCAAAGTGTGGGGGTTGCCCGGCAAATTGCTGTTTGACCTGACCGGGATCATCCTGTTTTTCCTGAATATCTCGGCTTTCTATAGCTGGTACTACCCCTGGAAACGCCGCCGGAATTCTCAAAACACGGTGCGGCGTTCCTCCTCGCGCCTGCGTCGCCTCTTTAAGTGGTTTTTGCGTTATCATCTCAAGCTGGGTATTTGGACCGCCGCGATCTTGTTCATTATGGGCGCCACCGGTATGTTTATGCGTCCCCCTTTGCTGGCGGTGCTGGCCAATAAGCAGATTGCCCGAGCCTGGTACCCCGGCCCGCTTCCGGCAAATCCCTGGGATAAAAAAATCCAGAACGCTCTTTATGATGCCCAGGAAGACCGGGTGATCATTGCTGCCGTGGATGGACTGTGGAGTGCGCCGGCCTCGCTCAAAGAACCGTTCCGCAAACTGGAGTTAGATGTGCCCATCTTTGTGATGGGAGCGACCGTGTTTGAACCGTACGGAGCGGGCGGCTACCTGGTCGGGTCTTTCAACGGACTGTACCATTGGGAGCGGGCTACCGGCCATTCGGTAGATATGCTTACCGGAAAAGTTGCCCGGGAGGTCTCCCCGGTGCGCCCGGCTGAGAAAATGATTACCGCCTACATCACCACCCCGGAGGGCCGGCGGTTTATCAATACCCATGAGCAGGGTATTCTGCCGCTCGGGGAAGGAGAGCGGGGGGCGCTGTTCCAAATGCCGCCGCAGTTGCTTCGCGATTACCGGATGCCGCTCTGGAACTACCTGTTCGAAATCCACAACGGGCGATTCTTCAAAGACGTCATCGGAAAATGGTATATCCTCCTGGTTCCCCTGGGCTCGTTGCTGTTTGTGCTGATCACCCTGTCCGGTGTTTATGATTGGCTTTACTTAAATGTTCTCCGAAAGAAACCCGCCGCACCCCGGTCGCGGCGACATTCCAAAGGAATTACAGTATGATGGCGCTTCGTTTACTCCCGGTAATTATTGCTGATTTGATCTTCGCCGCCCATTTTATCCGCTTTTACGGGATCTACCCGGCCCTGCTGATTGTGCTGCTGCTGGGAACCCTCCTGGTGCGTAAAAACGTGGTGCGGATTGGCTGGCAGATTTTTCTGTTCATCGCCAGTTTGATCTGGGTGCAGATTTCTTTTCAACTGGTGCAAACCCGGATAGTCCTGGAAATGCCCTGGACGAGACTGGCCATTATCATGGCGGCGGTTACCCTGTTCACTCTTTTAACCGCTCTCTGGCTGGAAACGCCCCGGCTGAAGGCCTATTTTAAAAAAGCTTCGCCGGAATGACGCCCGTTCCGGGGGGAAGGTTGGCGGTCTCTGAATGTTTCTATTAGATGACCGTTCAGTTGTCATAATTTTTTAGCAACCAGCACTTCGGAGGGGATGCCGTAGGAAACAATGACATTGTGATGCAGAATTTCCCATTCTGGTTCCGGCAAATATTTAAGTACTGAAATCGGGCGGCAACCCCCGACAAGGGTCGGTTTGAGTCTGTATAAAAACGACCAGGTATGTTCAACCATGCGCGAAACAACCGATACCCCATGCGACAAGCTTATCAAACAAATATAGCCGCCGGTTACGAGTATCCGTTGCGCCTCACTTAAAACCCTTTTAATATCCTGTTCTGCTAAGAGATCAAGCACGTATGTGCAGATAACTCGATCGTAGCAGTTGCTTTTCTCGGGCAATTCAGGGGCGCCGTCGGTGCTGTATATTCTGACACGATCATGGAATTCTGTGAGTTTATCCGCAGATAGTTTTACCATAGTATCGCTGATATCAACACCGACATAATGAGTCTCCGGTTTACTGTAATCGGAAAGCAATAGCTGTGCGACCTTTCCTGTGCCGCAGCCAAATTCAAAAATACTGTTTGCAGAGGTGAAATCGCCGTGCTCCAGCAGATCACGAATGGCGATTTTTTCGTAGAATTGTTTGTCCTGCTTTTTACCAAACGCATCGTAAAATTTTTTGGCCTCGGGATAGGAAAGCATATTTTCTTTTCCTTAACGATTGCTACAGCCGGATACTGACCTTGTTGGGCGCTCGTTCAATTTAATTCTTTACGTTGCCGAATTCAACAAACTTCCGGTTGGGCGGAGCAATGTTGGTTTATCTGCGGACGTGGGCGGTGCAACTATTCTCCGGATAAGGCCGGCCGGTGCGGCGATGGTTTGTGATTTGGTAAGGAAATAAAGATGCTCTGCTTATTCTTTATCTTTTACTGCTTTATAATAAATACATAGTCTGCATTTATCTTTCCCCCTTTTCTCCATAATTTCTAAAGCGGGGTGACTGCATAACGTTTCCGGAACTTCCCAGCATCGCGTGTCGCCTTTATGGCCGTATAATACACAATCTTTTTTATCGCAACTTAAATACTCGTAGCATTTTTCCATATTTGTTTCCTTATATGTCAACGGCGAAGTCTCATCGCGGCATCAATAGCTCGATAAACGATAGAGGCGCTGCTTCAAGTGCATCGTATCGCTTTGCTGCTTTATATATTTCGGCAATTGTCAGTGGCAGATTAATTTGAATCGTTTAATTCGGTTTTATTCCGGAGGAGGGTTTATGTTTTTGTAACCATTCGGTTTAAGTACTGCCCAAAACCGTTGATCCTTTTATATTACCCGGGCCGTATCTTAAAGTTGATTCAATTTTTCCTTAGGAGTACATGCGGTCCGACTTTTTAAAAAAACTTCAGTGCATGAGCAGGGCGGCGCATTATCTGCCCAGGGCGCTGCCCCGTTGTTGGCGTAGGTGTTGCTAATCCAGTCATCCACCACGCATTGGAGGTTAAAGGTTTTCCGGGGCGGGCGGGAATTGGTTGAATAATTCAGTTCCAGATTACCGTCAGCTTATCCACTTGTTGGAAAGATTTATCGCTGGAAATAATTGGTATATCTAAATAGCGGGCGCTCGCGATAATCAAACGGTCATGAAGTTCGGTAAATCGTATTTGGCTGGCAGTAATCAGGATTTCCGGAGTAAGGTCGATCAGTTGGTAGTTTGAGGCTTTTTGGATTCTTCGAATAGTTTTGTCGAACGGTATTTGAATCCGCTGTTTTTCGGACAGATACATTATTTCCATTAATGAAACGACGGAAATGATTGCCTCACTATTTCCATTTTCAATTTCGATCAATGCTTGTTTGGCAGCCTGACCAATTTTGGGAATACCGGCAAAATGTCGAATAATGGTAACCGTATCCAAAAGATAAATCATGTTACAAGGCGCGGCCAGCTATAGTGTCTTCCAACTCTTGCCGGGTTTCTTTTAACGCCTGCTCCAGGTTTTCAATTTGCTCAAACCCCTTGTTCTTCCAGATACCTTCTAATTTTAAGGGGGCGCTGGAAGCAGAGGCTTTATTTGCCGCTCCAATAATTTCTTCGATCAGTTTTAGCTGCTTTTCAGGAAGATGGGCAAGCTGTCGACGAATTCGAAATTGGCGAAGTTGCTTGGTTGATTTGCTCATTCTTTACCTTTTCATGTTTGCGAATGGAATCAAAATCCAGGGCAAGATAAAAATGAAAAAACAAAATGACAACTTAAAATTCGCGGCCCCTCGACTGAGGCCGGAATTATGTGTAATTTTACGAAAGGAAGAAAAGAGACTGGCAACCGCAAGCTTTATGCTTATGGTGAATTAGCGTAGGCGTTACCGAGGTATAAGCCTGCGCCTAACACCGGTAAAAAACCATCTTAATTTTACACAAAAAAATGGACACAATCCCCACTTTGTGCTGGTGTGTCTTCATTTTTCTTTCCCCGAGGAGCGCATGCGCAGGTCGTCAACGCCTATGTCTTCGTTGTCTGCCCAGAGCACTACGCCGTTGTTGGCGTAGGCGCCGCTAATCCAGTCATCCACTACGCATTGGAGGTTAAAGGTTTTCCGGAGCGGGCGGGTTGCGGTGTAGAGCACCTGGTTGGCGTAATCGGTCTCCAAAAAGTTCCAAGAGTCACTCAATAGCATGAACTAATCGAAAACTATCGTGATTTATTCAGGTAATGGTTTTATGAACTGTTTATAAAAAGATTTAGGCGTGATTGCAGGTATAGGACTTTTCTTAAAGTGCTTGACATTGCGAGTAATGATATAATCAGAGTTGCATACTCGGGCTGCCGCAACCTGCAGGGCGTCTTCGAAATCGGCCATTGGCAATCCCAGGGCATAGACAGCATCTTCGGTCCCTGCGGCAGCAATGGCCACAAATTGTAATAAATCCCGGATAAATTCTTTTGCTGCCTTGTTGGTATTGGGTGAAGAGACCAGGTAATAAAAGTTCGCGATGGAATGCCAGGCGATATACGATTTAAAGCGACGTTGTTGGGCAGCATCCAAAATTTGTGCAGAGTACCGCGCATGGGGCGCCCGGTTCAGCGCAACGTCAATCAACACATCCGTGTCAATCAAAGCGTTCATAGCTGGTAGCGTTTTGACAATTTTTGATAACGGGTATCGTCTTTTGCTGCCGTGGTAAAACGCCCCTGCCATTTTTCCGAGAATGAAGTTTGCTCCTTTTCAATCTCCTCTCTAAGCAGTGATTCTACCAACTCGGAAACTGATTTGCCCATTTTTCTGGCGTAACGCTTTGCCAGGGGAACGATACCTTCATCGATGGTCAGGTTAATCTTGGCTTTCATGTTGCTCCTTTTGTTCACATGCGCACTGGTTCTTCGAATAATACGCATTCTTAATGGCTTATGCAAGAATTCGCTGATGACGATTTTCATGCTCAGCGGGGGAGAGAATATTCCACCTTCACAATAGGGTCGCAAGTTTACATCGCTGTATTCCGAGGAGCGCATGCGCAGGTCGTCAGCGCCGATATCCTCCCTTCGACGGGCCTTACGGTGTGAGCGTTCGACTGAGCCTTCGGCGTGAGCTCAGTCGAACGCTCACGCCGAAGGCTCAGTCGAACGCTCAGGGCGGCGCGTTATTTGCCCAGGGCACTATCCCGTTGTTGGCGTAGGCGTTGCTAATCCAGTCATCCACCACGCATTGGAGGTTAAAGGTTTTCCATACCGGGCGGGCAGCGGTGTAGAGCACCTGCTCGGCGTAATCGGTTTCAAAATCCGCCCCGGAGCCGGGGCGCTACTAAAATTTCAGTGCGCGACATTAACAAAGTTATGAGTATTGAATTAAGTGTTGAAATTTTTTTGCAGTTAAATCAAAACCTAAACAATCCAAAAATCATCGCGCAACTTACTAATATACACAATATGCCTGTGACTAAAAGTCTAATATGCAAAGCTAAAGCTAAATGTTCTTTTCGTTGTTCAGGAGTTGAATTTTTGTATTCTTTCAATAAATAAACTAAACTTCCTATCCCAATAACTAACAAGGCAATTCCAATCAACACTTACTTTTCTCCGATTATTCGCGCACCCCTAATTATTACTATCATGTTGCTTACTTTTCTCTTCATTTTTCTCCTCGTAGCGAAACTCCGGTTTCGCTACGGAATAGTTTTAGAAACTCCGTTTCCATTTAAAAATACGGTGCTAAAGCCGGAGTCCGTGGATAATTACCACTGTGAAGCAGAGCCTTACGAAGTGTGTGACTCAGCGGGAGCTGTGTCACGAGATAAATAGTTTTGAGTAAATTTTGAATCCGTTAAATTCTTCGCTATAAAACTAAGGGATTGACAGTTTCAATTTCAGTAAAAATTTTAAAATCTTTGTCATTCACAGTCGCTAAACGATTAATATCGTTATTGATCAGCGTAGCAACCAGCTTCGTATCAAAAATCCGGTTACTGCCCAATTGGTATTTCAAATACAAATCCCGAAACAGGACAAAATCCTGATCGGTTTCGTAAATAGTCTCATATATAGATTTATACACAGCAACATGGTTTATGGCTGTTTTAAGATCGAGGGGGTGAAGGAATTTGGGATGGGTGACAACTCTTAGAAATTCAAATAATACTTGATTCGGAACAACGGGGTTTTCTACACCGCTCAGCAAAAACTGCCGGCAGATATCATGATGTTGGGATGACTTGTTTAAAGAGTAGACTAAAATGTTTGTATCAATCGCAGTCCTCAATACTCCCTCATTGCAATTTTACCTGTTCATCATACAGTTCCGTACGGGAAGGTAGAAAATCATTCCCTAAATCATCGACAGGAAGTTCAACTTGCTTCTTTCGCCTTTTCTTGCGTTTTAGCAGTTTAAGTTCGGAAGTATCCTCATCTAATAAGGATTCCCATACTTCGATCGGTATATAGACACCGATGGTCTGGCCGGATTTGTTTTTAAGATATTGAATCTTATGTTTCATCTTAATTGCTCCAGTGAATCTTGTGATAAGTTAGCCATAAAAAAGCTAAATGGCAAAGCAGGATACAAAAATTAAGGATTTCTCCCTGCTCTCAGCGCCGGGAGGGAATACTCCACCTCCAAATAGGGCCGCAGGTTTACGTCGCTGTATTCCGAGGAGCGCCTGCGCAGGTCGGTCGCGCCGATGTCTTCCCTTCGACGGGCCTTCGGCGTGAGCTCAGTCGAACGCTCACGCCGAAGGCTCAGTCGAACGCTCAGGGCGGCGCGTTGTCTGCCCAGAGTACTACGCCATTGTTGGCCTAGGCGCCGGTAATCCCGTCATCCACCACGCATTGGAGGTTAAAGGTTTTCCGGGGCGGGCGGGGCCTTATAAGTACGCCCCCTAACACACAGCGCATTGAAAGACCCTATGGCTACTTGTTCTTTGCCAACTGTCAAGTGAATACCATCACTGTTCAACCAGATCAATGTATATGTGCGACTTCAATACTATGCTTTGCTTTAACTTTAGATTTATCAGTCACAGTAATTTCTATATGTTGATCTAATTTCTCTAAAAAAGAAAATAACCGTTCAAGAGAAAAGCCCTTCAGTCGCCCGTTTTTGAGTGCAGATATTTTGGGTTGGTTTACCCCGAGAATCTTTCCGGCTTGATCTTGCGTTAGTCCTCTTTCTTCGATTAGTTCGTTTATAATGGAAGCCAATCTTGCTTTGGCCAACTCCTCTTCCGGATATTTAAAACCCAGATCTTCAAACACATTGCCCGATCCGATAATATAGTCTTTTTTCATTTTAGTTCTCCTTCTGCTAATTCTTTCGCTCTTTTTAGGCGCTGCCTGATAACTTCGATTTCTTCCTTAGGCGTTTTGATACCTTTTTTGGATTTCTTTTTAAACGCGTGGAGCACGTAAATATTTTCTCCGAATTTATACGCATATATTCCCCGGTAGGTATCTTTATCATACTCGCTGACAATCTCCATCACCCCATTAAAACCTTTTAGGGGTTTTGTTTTGTGATATTTTTTATTCATTTGAGCCTGATATAACCCATATCCAATTTCTCTTTGTACTTCATTGGGAAACTCTTTTAAATCTTTCAATGATGAACCTATCCAAATAATCGGTTTTAACATCTCGCTGATCCAGTTTCTGTTTTCGCTTTAAATATCCTATATTTGGGATGATTTTGCAATGCTTATTTTTGCTTTTTTCCCTTTAAGAGAGAACAAATCCTCTGCTTGCACAGCGCCGGGAGGGAATACTCCACCTCCAAATAGGGCCGCAGGTTTACGTCGCTGTATTCCGAGGAGCGCCTGCGCAGGTCGGTTGCGCCGATATCTACCCTTCGACGGGCCTTCGGCGTGAGCTCAGTCGAACGCTCAGGGCGGCGCATTGTCTGCCCGGAGCAATATGGCGCGGTTGGCGGAAGCGCCGGACCAGAACAACACCGCGACGTACAAAGTGAATAAAAAAACTATTCTCAAATTTGGGTTAACAATCAATGCAACCTTGCGAAATTCGGTTATCTTTTGCCAACATTTTCTTGAGGGCCCGCGTTGTTTGCCGCAAGAGGTGTGAGGTCTGTAATAAGGTCGTGTATCAAATGATTAGATGCTGTGGATACAGTGGATTTGGCGAATAAGCATTCTCTCTCATTATGCTGTTAGCTGTTGGCTTTAAGCCATTAGCAGCCAAAAGCCAAGAGCTAAAAGCCGACTGTTTAAACCACGCTTTTGATACGCTCTCTGTAACAAATGCTCTATCTGAACGGGGCAGAATTCTTCGCTCATCCCACCGTCAGTTCAGACGTGTACTAGACTTGGTTATGTCATAATGGAGATAGAATAGAATGGAATCGATGGTCTTGCCGACAGCAGAGTTGGAGGTAGTACGGAACTATTTTGCCCTGGTGCGTGAATTCCGGGAACAACAGCTTTACCACAAAGCGGAAGAAACCTTATTGGTCGCCCTGACCAAATTGCCCAACCATCCCTTTTTACTGATCCGCCTGGCAAATTTATACAGCCGGCTGGATATGCCCGAAAAAGCGTTAAAAACATTGAACCGCCTGGTGCATCATCATCCCAAATTGGCCTCGGCTTTTTACCTGCGCGCCCGGGTGCACCAACGGCTCCAGGATAATGGCCGGGCCATAAACGACTATATGAAAGCCCTGGGGTTTTCTTTAAGCCGGGATCAGCGGATTCTGAGGCATCTTCTCCCCCTGTTGCTGCAGCAGCAGCGCTATGACGACGCCCTGAGTTTGATCTATGATTTCCAGGTTGCCGCAAAAAACCCGGTGGCGTTTGCGGAAATTCAGGCAGAGTGTTTTTTGCATTTCAGCAAGAACGCCGCGGCCTTCAATAAACTTCGGGAAGCGTTGCTGTGCAACCCCCGCGACCCCCGGCTATTGAAGGGCTATCTGAAACTGTCTATCCAGAGCGGAAAAAAGTCTCCCAAAGAAGTGTACCAGATTTTAAAACTGTCGCTGCCGGAAGTGGCGGAGCTGGAGCCGGGAGAGCTGGAGTTGCTGGAACTGGACCACCTGATGTACCACGGCCAGACCGAGGAAGCTCTCCGGCAGGTGGAAGCATTGAAAGAAAGCCAGCCCGATAACTGGGTCTGGAGAAAAAAATGCGCCCTGATGAAGCTGGAAACCGGCGAGTCCGATACCAGTGTGCCGGAACTTCAGGAATTGTTCCGGGAGCATTTTGAGGATGACGAGATTCGCATTGTCCTGGAAAACTACTTCCTGGTCAATGGCAAATTAACCCACTGGAAACGCCTGGTTCAGCAGGTTCTGATTGAACATTCCCAGCATCCCGATCTGTATGCCTACCTGTGCGGCATCGGGAATCACCAGGATTGGTTGGCTATCTGCAAACTGGATGCGGATAATTTCATCAAGCAGGTTCAGTACTTGCCCTTGCCTTCCGGGCAGCTGGGAACCGACCAGACCTTTCGCAAACTTCCCTTTTATGCCTTAAACTTGTTGGTCAGCCGCATCGCTATCCAGAACACCGTTCCCAGCCCGGAAGAGTTGTGGGAGGAGATCGAACGGGAGCGGGAACGCAAGAAACAGAGCCCCCCCTTCCAGCTGGAAGATTTGCAGGCGGCTTATCCAACCTGGCTGTTTGCCTTGCATCTTTATTTTTATTTCCAGAGTTGTAGCGATCACCCGGCCTCCTTCCAGCCTGCTTTGCTGCAGAACGAATATACCGCGCTGAGTTTGTTTATCGATCAAGAAGTCGTCGATGTGGATATCTCACAAATGCTGACCCCGGAGAATCCCCGGTTGAAAAATATGGTCAAAAGCGAGGCCGGCTATCGCTGGAGAATACGCCCCAGCTTTGCTGCGCCGGAGTTGAAAGCCGGGGAAATGACTTTTTACACCGAAGCGCAGTTCCGGGAAATTGCCGATGCAATTCAGAAATCGGTAAAGGAGCAGAAGCTCAGGAAAAAAGGCCGCAACGGCCATCTGAAATCCCCGAAGAAATCCTCCGGCCGCCAATGACTCTAATCTGCCATTTTAAACCCAGAGGATGCGGCTTTGCCGTTTTTGGTTTCATCGGCGCCAAAGATTTTGCGAAAAAGAACCTCTCCTATTGAATTTTACCGAAGAAATTCATAAATAGTAACTGTCCGGGTTTCCGGTTTATTCTGATCATTGTTTCAAAAAACGCGCCGTCCGGCAACCGAATAATTATCATAAAATTACCAATAGAGTATTCTGTACCTTATGCAGCAATTGAGTCATTTCCGCATCGGCCATTTTATAACGTGCCAGTCAATCTAAATTGCATGATATCGAGTGGAGCATTGTGCCGAATGGATGAATCTTTCTGGGAGTCTTATCGTTCCTATTTCCCGCATTTGCCGTCGCTGCGTTATTTTAATCACGCAGCCGTGTCGCCGGTTCCCCTGCCTGCCCGCGAGGCGGTAGAGGCTTATCTGCGAGAACGGTCGCTGGATAACATCGAGTCCTGGCCGGAAATGCTGGAGCAGAAGCAGCATTTCAAAGAGCAGGTAGGGCGGCTTATCCATGCCCGGCCGGAGAACCTGGCGGTTTCCTCCGGAACCGCCCTGGGGCTGAATTGCCTGGCCCAGGGGCTGGACTGGCAGCCCGGCGACCGGATACTGCTCAACAACTTCGAGTTCCCTTCCAACGTTTACCCTTTTTTGAATTTGCAGCGCAGGGGGGTGGAAGTCGATTTTGCCGAACACCGCGACGGGCGCATCCTGGTGGAAGACCTGGAAGCAAAGGTCGCCCCTCAAACCCGCCTTCTCTCGATTAGTTTTGTGGAGTTCCTGAACGGCTTCCGGCCCGACCTGGCCGCGGTGCGGGATTTGTGCCGCCGTCACGATCTGATCTTTTGCGTCGACGCCATTCAGGGCCTGGGAGTGGTTCCTCTTGATGTGCAAGAACTGGATATCGATTTTCTGGCCTGCGGCGGACACAAGTGGCTGATGTGGCCGCTGGGTGCCGCCTTCTTCTACGTCTCCCCGCGAATTTGGGAGCGCCTGCACCCCATGGCCCCGGGATGGCTGTCCGTGGAAGACCCCTGGAATTTTTTCGATTACCGGCTCGATTTCCTCCCCACGGCCGAGCGTTTCGAAACCGGCAATTTTAACCTGGCCGGTGTGGTTGGCGCGAACGCCTCGCTGAAGATGTTCCTGGAAATCGGCGCGGAGCGCATTTACCGGCGCATTCTGCATAGCACCGATTACCTGGTTCGGCAATTGCAGGAAAGCGGCTATGAATTGTTTACCTGCACCGAGCCGGCAACCCGCTCCGGGATAGTCACCTTTCGCCACCCCCGCGCAGGGGAGTTGCATCAATATTTAAACAAAGAGCGAATCCATGTTTCGCTGCGATCCGGCTTAATCCGGGTGTCGCCGCACTTCTACAACAACAGCGAAGATATTGATCGCCTGTTAGAACGAATCCACGCCTTTGACCATAGCAAAGCGAGAACATGATCATGAAAAGCCGGTTGAAAAAAATTGTCATGGGTATCCTGGCCGGTCTGGCCGGGAGCCTCCTGGTTTGGCTGCTCTTACACCTGGGAATGTTCCAGGAATTCTTTTACCGGTTAGAAGCGGTTACCTACGATTGGCGGATGCGCAAAATCATCACCCCGCCCAAATACCAGATTGATGATATCATCATCGTCGATATCGACGGACGCACCCTCAACCAGATGGGCTCCTTCTACCAATGGTCGCGCACAGAGTGGGGCCTCATGCTCGATATCCTCCGGGAAGGGGGAGTGAAAATGGTCGGGATCGATATTCTGTTCGATAAAAGCAAACGCTTTCCCCAGGAAGACCAGGTCTTTGTCGATGCCGTGAAAAATTTTTCCGAAGTGATCAATGCGGTGGTGTTTACCCCGGCCGATGAAGATAATTTTCTCTACCCCATGCCTACCGAGCCGGAAGGGCTCGACAAAGATCGTTTCCGGGTGCAGGTTCCCGATGAACTGGCTTACCGGATTCACTCCTTCCAGCGCATCGAGCCGAATTTTGTCGATCTGCTCAACGCCGGTCAGGCCATTGGAGCGGTGAATATGTCCTCCGACAGCGACGGCATCCTGCGCCGTATTCCTTTGTTTGTTCGTTTTAATGAAAACGTCTATCCCACCTTTCCCACCGCCATGGCTATCCGCCTGCTGGACATCACCCGGATCGATCTTTCCCCGGACCGGCGGGAAGTTATTTTCAGCAATGCCGGCGGCGAGGTCAGCCGGATTCCCATCGACGAGCAGGGGCGCACCCTGATCTACTACCACGGCCCCTTCCAGACCTTTCGCTACATCTCGCTCTACAGCTTGCTCTACGAAATCGAGCAGATGAAAGAAAAAAGCAACATCCTCGACTATTTTAAAAATAAAGTGGTGATTGTCGGCGCCTCCGCCCCGGGTTTGTTCGACCTGCGGGCCACTCCCCGCCAGCCCAGTTTCCCGGGGGTGGAAGTGCACGCCAACATCCTTTATCAATTATTAAATTAGCACGTCATCCGGTAGATGTCCGCCGGCCGCCAATTCCTGCTGATTCTGTTAATCGGGATTGTTGCCGGGGCCGGCTTTGCCCTCTTCCGCCCCCTGGGAGGGGTGATTTACTCGCTGCTGATTACCCTGGCCATCCTGATCAGCGCCTGGACGGTTTTCTCCACCGCGGCGCTCTGGCAACCGATAATTGGGCCGCTGCTGACCGTTCTGCTTACTTTTACCATCCACTACACCTACCGCTTTATGGTCGAGGAGCGGGATAAGCGCGAACTGCGCAGCATCTTCTCCCGCTACGTCTCCTCCAGCGTGGTAGATGAGTTGCTGAAAAAACCGGAGATGGTCAAATTGGGCGGGGAGAAGCGCATTTGCACGGTGATGTTCTCGGACCTGGCCGATTTCACCTCGCTCTCGGAAACCACCCCGCCGGAGCAGTTGGTTAAGCTGCTTAATGAATACCTGACCGAGATGACCCATATCATCCTGGACAACCAGGGAACCCTGGACAAGTACGAGGCCGACGCCATCATGGCCATTTTCGGCGCGCCGATCGAGTTGGAGAACCACGCCCTGCTCGCCTGCAAAACCGCCTTGCGCATGACCGAGGCCATCAGCCGTATCCGCGAATCCTGGAAGAAACGTAAGCTGCCCGAGTTGCAGCAGCGTATCGGAATCAACACCGGGCCGATGATCATCGGCAATATGGGGTCGGATATCCGCTTTGATTACACCGCTATCGGCGATGCGGTCAATTTAGCCTCGCGCCTGGAAGGGGCCAATAAGCTCTACGGCACCCAAATCCTGATTTCCGAAGCCGCCTATACCATGGCCCGCGAGCAGGTGGTGGTCCGCCAGTTAGACCTGGTGCGGCTGAAAGGAAAACGCGAGCCGGTCAAGATTTATGAGTTGGTCGCCTTGAAAGATGACGCTTTGGATGTCAAGACCCGCGAAGTGCTCAATTATTTCCAGGTGGGATACCAGCACTACCTTTCCCGGAATTGGGACTGGGCCATGAACCAGTTTCGTCAGGCCCTGCAAATTAAAGGGAACGACGGCCCCAGCCGGCTCTATCTCTATCGCTGCCAGGAGTTTCTGGAAAATCCCCCCGCCCCGGATTGGGACGGCGTCTACCAGTTGACCTCGAAATGATCACGGCAGCTTTATTCATGTGAATTATGCATTGAGATGAGTTTTGGAGTATGGTCGTATTTTGTTCGAATGAGTAACGAGTAACGGAATACTCGTTCCTCATCACTCGTTAAAACTCACGTTTTTCCCGGCTCCGGCAGCAGGGGACGCGCCGGGTCGGTCGCCGCGTCGATTTTAGCGGCAAAGCCGCGCCCCTCCCGGATATCTTCATCGCTGACCAGGTGCACATCCAGCATTTGGCGGCATTTGCAGCCGGTGCGCAGGTAGTTCATTTCGCTCAGGCACATGCTCCAGCCTTCCAGCCAATTAAGCAACCCCTGGCGCTCTTGTTCATTGCCCCGGAAATGGATAATCAGGTTGATGTCGCTGTCGGCCCGGGCGTTGCCCGTTTTGGCGCTGCCAAAGAGATAGACCTGTTCCACCCCAAAACGATGATTGGCCAGCCCGGCGGCGATTTTCTCGGCCATGGCCGCCCGCCACCGCCAATGATCCTCCCGGTAAAGGTCGACAATGACCGGTTTGGCCGTGCTTTTAGGCGCCGGCGTTTTTTCCGGCTGATGGGTGGGTTCAGAAAGATAGGCCAGCGCTGCCTCGCGATCCGCATTCATGGCTACGGTAAGCACCCTGCCGTTATGGCTGCGGGGAACATCGATTACCCGGATAGCGTCGGCCAGCGCAGAATATTCCGGCAGGATTTCCGCCAAAATATTGGCGCTTTCCAAAAAGAAACTCTCGTTGAAAATATTCCCGGGTTCATCCGGGTAGAGGGGCAGGTAGCGGATATCTGACTCCACCAAATCCTGGAAAAAGTGGGTGCCGAAGGAGAGGTCCGGCACATAGTTGCCTTTTTTGCGGGCCACCTCGATAAGCATGGCCGTGTTGCTGATCTCCGAATAGGTAACGCTGACCCCCAGCCGAATATCTCCGCGGCTGCCCCAGCGCCCCGGGCCGATCAGGATAAAGCGGCGCTTGGGGAGCATTTGGTTGAGCCGCCCCACCGCTTTCCCCACCGCTAAGAGGTCGGAACGCCGTTTCAGTCGGCTGTAGCTCTGCGGGTCAATGTAGACCACATGGGTGATGTCGCTGACCACCCCGTTGGAAATGTAGCGGTTGGCAGAAAATATCTGATGGTCTTCCGGCAAGTCTTCGGGGATATCTGCCGGGGCGCGGTCCTCGCTGTAGCTCTGCGGGCGGCACTGCAGCAGGTAGAAATCCTCGCCGTCGCTGGCAAACTCGATATCCACCGGCGTCTCCAGTTTATCCTGAAGCTCCTGCAAAATGGCGTGCATCTTTTTCAAAAAGGGGGTGCGGGAGATCAAACCCTCAAAGGTGACCACGGTTTTGTCTTTTTCAAAATCAATCCCCATGCCCATGGGCTGCTGGATGTGCTTGTGTTTCAAAATGGAAACGATCTGGTTGACGCCCTTGTACTGATAACCGAATTCACGCAGCAGTTGCTCAATCTCGATCGTCTCAAACGTATTGGTCTTCAGGTTGATCACATCCATCTTTTTGGGGGAATAGCGCACCGCCTCGTCTACGGTAACGTTGACGCGCAAACCCGGTTGGCCGGGGGAAACCAGGATGGGGTAGTCATCGCTGAGCCGGTCTACCGCGCGGGTGCCCAGGCCGGGAACAATGCGCACCAGCCCGTCTTCCCGCTTAATCCGGATCGACCAGCGATATTCATTATTGCTGAAGGCTACCCCGGCGTAGGCGGGGAAATAATAATGGCCCACCTGGCGTCCCACCACTTCCTGGATCAGCACGCCCATCTCTTCGTGGAAGTCGATCAGCCCCCGCTCCATGCGATACTCAATCGGGTCCGGCCCGAAGGTCGAGGCGTACACTTCCACAATGGCGTCGGCCAGCGCGGCCAGGCGTTCTTCCTTGCTGCCCTGGTTGGCGATAAAAAGGCTCTTGTATTTCCCGGCAAAGGCGGTGCCCAGGCGATCCTCCAGCAGGCTGGAACTGCGTACAATCAGCGGGGTGTTGCCAAAATCCTCCAGGGCCACCGCCAGGCCTTTGAGCATTTCCGGGGGAAGCTGAGAGTTCTTAAACACCTGCACCACGTAGGGATATTCCTGGCGCACCTGGGCAATATCTTTATACTTCTGCTCGATGACATCTTCCAGGTTGTTATAATGCATAAAGGCCAGCACGCCGTCAGAAGTAATGTACCAGGTTCTGGGCGTCTTAACATCGCGGAGCAACTCGTTTTTCTGCCCGGCTTTTTTCAGAATCTGTTTGGCCAGGAAGAGACTGGAGCCCTTCCCCCCTAACTTGCCGTGGCTGTTGGGCGGATAGATAATCTTCTGGAGCAGATCGTAAAAGTCGCTTACCCGGATAAATTTTTTGGCAATGTTGATGAACTGGGATTGGTCCATCATTAATCGCCGGATCAGGGAAACCCGGAACCCTTTTTCCCGGGGCTCGGAGAGAGCCACCCCCGGAGGCATCATAAAATGATATCGCTCGAGGGCTTCGATGATCTCTTCCAGGGAGGAGCCGGGGTTTTCCAGAACATTTACCAGGAACCCGGAACGGTCTTCCTTGATCCATTTGTGGATGTACTCCAGAATCTGGGCTTCGCTAAGATGTTTTTGGGCAATCTTAAATATTTCTTCGGTGACGCTGAGGAATTCCAGCACGTTCCTTTTTTTATGGGGGCGATTTTGCTCCTCGGTTTCCCCGGAATCTTCCTGGCTGGCCGGGTTAAAATAATCCAGCAGCGGCTCGGCTTCCCGGATTCCGCTCCAGCACAAAAAGTTGGTCATTTTTCGGGAGATGCGCAGCAGCAGCTTAGGGTCGGTCTGCCGGAGCATGTCCAGGATCACCCGCCACTCGGCCCGCTGTTCCACGGGGGCGTTCTCTGCCTGCCGGTCGACCGGCGGATCGTTGTCTGTCAGTGCTTTTCTGCTCATAATCCAAAGGTACGCTTAATTTACCCGGCTCGACACAAAAATGTTGAATTAACTAATAGACCTCATTACTCTTTAATTGTCTGTAAATATTAACCTTAAAAATCTTTGTCATTTCGAATGAAGCGTAGCGTAGAGAGAAATCTGTTTGTATACGATACTATGTTGGCTTAAATAATTGTAAAGTAAAGACAAAGTTACGAGTGCCTACAGATCTCTCTCTCCGTTCGTGGCAACGCCATCCCTTCGGGAAAAGGGCGCATGACAAATTGCATTTTTTAGGCATTCTTTAAAAACCGTTGAAACGGTTAAGCAATCGGTGCAAGATCTCATTAACACCGGGCTTAAGCCCGGTGTTAATGAGAAAGAAATTATTACAT
>JAJRYW010000486.1 GCA_024275555.1 Calditrichota bacterium
AGAAGGCAAAGGGGATATTTCGCCTTTTGCCGCTTTAATGACAGCCCTGGCAGCGACGGTTGGAAACGGGAATATCGCCGGCGTGGCCACGGCGATAGCCATCGGAGGACCGGGCGCGCCGGTATGGATGTGGATTGCCGGGCTGTTCGGCATGGCCACCAAATACGCGGAAGGCTTTCTGGGGGTCTATTTCCGGGAAGTTGCCCCGAACGGCACCATGGCCGGGGGGCCGATGTACTATCTGAAAAACGGTATGAAGAATAAAAAGCTGGGACACTTTCTGGGGGTGGTATTCGCGGTGTGCGGAACCATTGCCTGCCTGATCGGCACCGGCAACATGGCCCAATCCAACTCGATGACCGCCTCGCTGGCCAACACCTTAAACCAGTGGCTGCATGGCGGGGTAACCTCGGAGCAAGCCCCGGCGCTCTACTATGCCTTCATCGGACTGGTGATCGCCCTCCTGGTGGGATTAGTCATTATCGGGGGAATTAAAAAAATCGGCCACGTATCCGAGAAATTAGTGCCGGCCATGATCTTTTTCTACATTTTCTTCGCCTTGTGGATCATCATTGCTAATTTCACCAAAATTCCGGCGGCTTTTGCGCTGATCTTCGAGTCGGCCTTTGGCATCAAGGCGATGGTCGGGGCAACCATCGGGCAGGTGATCAGCAGCGGCGTCAGCCGGGGGCTGCTCTCCAACGAGGCCGGCCTCGGTTCGGCGGCCATCGCCCAGGGCGCTTCCACTTCCGAAGAACCGACCAAAAACGGCCTGATCGCCATGACCGGCGTGTTCATCGACACCATCCTGGTAAACACCATGACCACCCTGACCATCGTGCTCACCGGCGCTTATGTTCACACCCAGGCCTGGCAGGGACTCAGTGCGGAAGGAAACATCACCAGTATTCTGGTTACCCAGGAGGCCTTCGAGTCGGTTATCCCCGGCTTGGGCGGGGCCATCATTGCCTTTTCCTCATTCTTATTCGGCTATACCACCCTGCTGGGGTGGTCCTACTACGGCGAAAAGTGTATCGAGTTTCTGGGGGGCAACAAGGTGATCATGCCTTTCCGGTACACCTTTATCGCCTTTCTGTTTGTCGGGGCCATTTTAACCCCGATTGCCGGGGAAGGCTTCAATTACCTGAACATTGTCTGGAACCTGGGCAACATCGGGAACGCCCTGATGGCGGTGCCTAACCTGATCGGCTTGCTTTTCCTGGCCGGAATGGTGGCGCGGGTGACCAATGAACAATTAAGAGGCAAGAGTCTTTCCTGAGTTTGCTAAAAAAACAGAGTAAGGAACGTAGCAACAAACACACGAGCCTCGGCAAGAAGCGGAGGCTCGTTTTTTAATGTATCTCCCGGGATACGGCTATAACGCACCGGCAAGTTCGTTGATGTGTTCCAGCAACTCCGAAGGTAAAAACGGTTTGTTGATAATTTTGTCTGCCCCGAATTGCTTTGCCAGCTGGAGTCCCAGGGAAGCCTCGATATGTTTGCTGCCCCCGGAGATGGCGATGATTTTCAAATCAGGCGTTTTTTGGCGCATTTCCCGGATCACTTCCAGCCCCTCCCGCTCGGGCATAAAGACATCGATGATCGCCAGGTCCACCGGCTGCCTGGGAAGCTGTTTCAGGGCGTCGCGGCCATTCTCCGCCTCAATTACCTCATGGCCCCGGTTCCGGAGATATTCTGCATAGGCTCTTCGGAATTCCGGGTCGTCATCTGCAAACAGGATCGTCGCCATATTACTCCTCCTCGATAATTGGATCGGGCAACACCGCAGCGATAACCATTTCTAAATCTTTGGTTAAAAAGGGCTTGTGAATTTGGGCGTTGATTCGGTGAGCTTCAACTTGCACATTCAAGGCGGAATCGCCAAATCCGGTCATCAGAATGACGGGCAGGTCTTCCCGGATCGCCCTGATTCGCCCGACCAATTCGATCCCGTTTATACCGGGCATGGCATGGTCGGTCAGCAGCAAATCGTATTGGTCGGGCGCTTTTTGGAACAATTCCAGGGCAACTTCGGGGCGCACCGCCACATCCACCGTAAAGCCTATTTTGCGTAGCCGTTCCGCCGTAACGCCGGCCACCGCCGGTTCGTCGTCCACCAGCAAGATCATCCCGGAATTTACCCGGTGATGTTGCTTCCCGGGCTCTTCCACAGCAAGCCGGCCGTCATCCCGGGGCAGGAAAATTTCAAAGACAGTTCCTTTGCCAATCTTGCTGGAAACGGTGATGAATCCCTTATGGGTATTTACAATCCCATGCACCAGGGCTAAGCCCAGGCCGGTTCCCTCCCCTTTGGGCTTGGTGGTAAAAAAGGGTTCAAAGATTTGGGAGAGGTGTTCTTTGGGGATTCCCGGCCCGTTATCGCTTACTGTGAGCATAACATAGTCTCCGGCGGGAATTTTGACGCCTTTTCGCACACTTTTTTTGGAGAAGGTTTTTCGCACCAGTTGCACGGCCACTTCCCCGCCGTTTTCCGTTAAGGCCTGAAAAGCATTGGTGCACAAGTTCATGATCAGTTGGTGCAATTGCACTGCATCGCCGATCACCACCCCGGATTTATCCTCTATCTCGCCGGTGATTTTTACCGAGGGGGGAACAGAGGGCTGCAATAACTGTAAAGCTTCCCGGACAATGAAGGCAAATTGCACCGGGGCCAACTTTGACTTGGTCTTGCGGCTGAAAGTTAAAATTTGACTGACCAAATCTTTAGCGCGTAAGCTGGCTTTGTAGATGCCCTCCAGGTGCATCTGAGCATGGGGATTTCCGCTGAGTTCGTCTTTCAGCAATTCCGCATAGCCGATTTGTGCTCCCAGGATATTATTAAAGTCGTGGGCAATTCCACCGGCCAGGGCGCCGATGGCTTCCATTTTTTGGGCGTGCAGCAGTTGCTCCTGAAGCTCTTTCTGCCGGGTAATATCGCGGATGATGCCCTGGATCAGCGTGGTCTCCTCCCGGCCGTCGGAAATTGCCGAGGCGGTAATCAGCGCCGTGATTTCCTTGCCATCCTTTCGTTTCAGAACCACTTCATAATCCTTTACATGCCCGTTTTTCATCAGGCGCCGGAGGAGGCGCTCCCGGTCGGACGGGTCTTTGTAAAGCGCGGCGCCGCGAATATCCCGGATCAACTCCTGGCAGGAAGAGTATCCCAGCAAGGCCACACCGGCCGGGTTCATATCGACAATCCGGCCCTCCGGGGTGGAGAAATAGATAGCGTCGCGCGATTCTTCAAAGAGCCGCCGGAATTTTCGTTCACTATGAATGATGGCTTGTTGTGCTTCCGCCTGCTGCTGTTCCACCTCCTTTTGCAAGGTAATATCCTTGACATTGAGCAAAATCGCATCGATTTGTTCAATCGGATAATGGATTTGGCGGGCTTTGATCAGGCAGGCTCGCAGGCCCCGGGCGGTTTCCACGCTCAGTTCAGCCTGCACCGTGTCCTCCGGCTGCTTCCGTAGCCGTTTCCGAAGCAGCGGCAGCATCGCAACATCGCAGCGCTGTCGGAGCAGTTCCGCCAGCGGCTGCCCCTCGTGCGGCGCCTTCTCCAGGTCAAACATCTCCATAAAGGAAGAGTTGACGGAGAGAATCTCCCACTTCTGGTTCAGAAGCACAATACCTTCCTGGACGCTCTCGATAATTTTGGCCGAGTAGCGTTGCACCTCCTGGGCGGCGGTGCGCTCTTTATCCAACTGGCCGTGCACATCGTTCAGCTTTTCGTAAAGCTCCTCGACGCTGAGCTGTCCCACTAATTGCTTTTGCTGCCGGAGGAAATGTGCCGAGAATTCCAGGCCGGGCCGGGTAAATTGTTTAAACAGGATTAATATCAATTCGCCCGGATTTTTTTCCGAAACGCTGCAATGATCGAACGCCGGAAATACGGCCCGGACCTGCGGCAGGAGCGCTTTATTCAGGTGGTTAACATGGATCAGCAGGCCGTTCTGCTCATCATCGTTTACCAGGGAAACGCTAACTACAAGAGTGAGTCGATCTTTCAGGGCCTGTTGGGCCAACTCGGACAGGGCGGAAGAAATCCGGGCTGCCTGGAATTCGGAGAAGTTTAAGTTCAGGGAGAGCTGAAAGAACCGTTCCCGAATGCGCAGAACCGATTGTTCATCGCGAACGGCAATTTTACCAAGTTCAGTCATCAGACCCCTACCTCTTTACTCGGGTTCGTCGGAACCCGCAGCCGCTGATTTTGGCCGCGGTTATTTCATTACTGCCATTGCTTTAAACTCAGGAAACGGACTTAAGCCATTTTCGCGCCGCCACACATGTGCCGGCCCCGGGGGTGGATTCAATCTCGAAGTCATCCATCAGGCGTTTAACGCCCGGAAGACCCAATCCCAGCCCGCCATTGGAGCTGAAATGATCCTGCATTGCCTGGGCAATATCCGCAATGCCGGGACCGCGGTCGCCCGCTATTATTTCGACGCCTTTCTGAGAATCTTTGACAATTTCCCGAATTTCTATGAGGCCGGCGGTGGCGTGGAAGAGAATATTCCGGGCCAACTCAGACGCCGCCGTGGCAATCATAAACCGGGTGTTTTTATCAAATCCGATTTCAGCTGCTATCTCGAAGGCGTATGAAACAGCCCGGGCAATATCCACCCCTTCCGAAGTTATTTCGATTTTAATTGACCGGGAAATAGCGCCGCTCTCTTTCCGGGTAATATTTTCCATACTCCCTGGTTATTTTTTTTGATTCGCCGCCCAGTTCAGGGCGTCTTCCACAGTGCGCATTACCGGTATCTGCTCAAAATAATAGCCCAGGTCGACAAGAGAAGCTGCCGCCGCCGGGGTAAACCCGCAGAAGATTGCTCTTGCCCCGATCAGCTCCAACATCGCGATGGTTTCATCAAGAATTTTTGCCAGGAAAGAATCAATTAACTTAAAGCTGCTGAAATCCAGAATCACGGTTTTGACCTGTGCCTGAAAAGCCGTTTCGACCAAATCCGTTTGGAGTTGCCGCGCTTCCCGGTTGCCCAATTGATCCTGAAACGGGAGAATTATACACCCGTTCTGTTGCTGTATACGGATTTTTCCGGACGGCATTTCATCACCTCACTCGTGTTATCCGTAGTGAATCGTGAACAGCTCGCGGATTTAAAGGCCGGAAGGAAAGGCGGGTACGGACAATCTAACTATTAAATCCAGGAGCCGGCTTTTTAGACGAAAAACACTTATGCTTCAGCACTGACAACCTTATGGCCAACCATGTCTAATGCTAAACGGAAAGCATCCCGCAAGGTTGATGTGGTCAGCACATCACCTAAACTGATGTTCAGTTTTACAATGGTTTGTGCAATCGCCGGGGAAACGCCGGAAATAATGCACTTGCATCCCATCAGGCGGGTAGCATGGGTAATGTTGATGATATGCCCGGCTACGGCAGTATCCACCGTGGCCACTCCGAGGATATCCAGAATAATTACCCGCGCCGAGGTCTCCTGAATGTTGGAAAGCATGGTCTCCATGATGTTTTGGGCGCGCGCCGTGTCAATGATTCCGTAAATGGGGATCATTAAAATATCATCCCAAAGGATGTTAACCGGCGTTCCATTAAAAAGTGAATCCGCTTTCGTACTCATGTGAACTCTCCAATTTAAATGGGGCCAAAAGAACGAGATAACCGGGGAATTATGTTAACCAACAAAAACCTTATTTCATAGTAAAAAATCGCACCTGTTCCGCTCTGCTGAATTTACGGACGCCGGAAAAGTCTACCCTTTTTTCTCCTCAGCAGATCGATCAATCAGGGCGATTAAGATTTGCCCGGGTAGAGGCGTCAGTTCTTCATCCAGTGCAAATACCAGCAAACGCCCCGTTTCGGTGATCAGGAAAAGGGGCAGGAAATTTGTCCCATAAGTTTTCCGGAACGCCTGAAAGTCAAATTCATCCGTTAAAAGCGTAGCTTTGACCACTGCCCCGGTCAGATGCCGTTCCACAAAGAAGTGATGATTCACATCTTTGCGGAACAAGTAGCGCCCCCTCAGATGCTGTGCAGAGGAGTTCTCGGCCCGGCCCACCTCGCCGTCGTCCGGGAGCAGCTGGTAGAGTTCCTGACGGTCAAAAAGCTCCGAAAAGTGGAGCACTGCCAACGAGTTCGCTTCTTCGTTAGAGGTCAAGGCCAGGAATTTACCGATCCCGTTAAGGGGCAGTTCTTCCAGTACTCCCTCCGCTAAAATATTGCCGTGATAGGCCGGAATTCCCGCCAACCGGGCATGGTTGATTTTGCTCCAATTGCTATCCACCACCAACACCGGGATTTTGTATTCCAGCAGTCTTTCGGCGATGTCCAACACCCAGGGATCAGCGCCAAACAGCAAAGCGCCCTGGGGGTCTTGCTGGGCAAGACCTAACTTACGGGCAAGCGGTTTGGCAGTTAAACCATATACCACCACCGTTACAATAATCACCAGAAAGGTCATCGGCACCAGGTACTCGCTTTGGGGGAAATTTAACTCCTTTAACCTGATGGCAAAGATTGAGGAAACCGCCGCGGCCACAATGCCCCGGGGGGCCATCCAGGAAAGAAAAAGGCGCTCCCGGAAGCTCAAATCGGTAATTAAGGTCGAGACAAACACAGAGACGGGCCGGGCAACAAAGATTACGGCGGTTAAGAACAGGAAGGCGGCAAAGGAAAAGTGCCGGATATCGGCAATCGTCAGCCGGGCCGCCAGCATGATAAACAGAACCGAGAGAATTAAAACCTGTAAATTCTCTTTAAAATCCAAAATTTGCTTGATGGCCACTTTTTTCTGATTCCCCATCACCAGCCCCATGATGGTGGTAGCCAGCAAACCGGATTCTTCCTGGAACAAATCGGATACAACGTAGGCGGCAATCACCATGGCCAGGGTAACGGTTTCTTCCAGGTAATCGGGAATCCAGAAGCGCTGGATAAAAACGACCAGAATCCAGGCGCCCAGGCCGCCCACCAATCCGCCCACCAGGATGGTCTTTCCGATCCCCAGTAAAAATATTTCCCCGGCTTGCTGAAATCCCCCGCTCACAATCACTTCAAACACCAACACGGCCAGTAAAGCGCCCACCGGGTCGATCACAATACCTTCCCATTTCAGAATTTCGGCAACCCGGCCCTGGGGGCGAATATGCCGCAGCAAGGGCCCCACCACCGTGGGGCCGGTTACCACCAGGATAGCTCCCAGCAAAACGGCCATATCGATATTCAGGCCAAGCAGATAATAGGCGGCCGTGGAGATACACAACCAGGCTATCACCGCCCCGAGTGAGATCACGCTCAGCACCGTGAGACCAACCTGGCGCAGTTCTGCCAATTTCAGGGTCAACCCGCCTTCAAAAAGGATAACCGCCACGGAGAGCGATACCACCGGGAAGAGCAGGTCGCCCATTAGCTCGTCCGGGCTAAACAGCCCGGTAACCGGGCCGGCAAACAGGCCGATAAGCAAAAGAAGCAGGATGGAGGGAAGCTTAAAGCGCCAGGCTAACCATTGCGCCCCTATTCCCAAGACTATAACCGCAGCTAACTGAATGAGCACCATTTCTTTCATGGGGGATGGCCCTGTATTTTTTATTATTCCGGTTGCTACAACTCAACTTAACAGGCTATAGGATACAGGATATAAAACCACTGACATCCGAAGACGAATATTCCATTCGCTATAATTTCCGAGTGTTTTGGTTCGGTTACTCCAACACCTGATAGCCCAACATCCTATGGCAAGCTGCCGCACGGCGGCAGTAGTAAAATCACTTTTAACCCCTTTCGGGGTCTTAATCGACTCCCGGCCGGCCGGGATTGTCGATTTACTCTGTCGAAGACACCCCGGCCGGCCGGGGACCGAAGTGTGCGAAAGCACTTAGCCCCTTTCGGGGTCTTAATCGACTCCCGGCCGGCCGGGATTGTCGATTTGTTCTGTCGAAGACACCCCGGCCGGCCGGGGACCGAAGTGTGCGAAAGCACTTAGACTTTTAACGCAACGGTAAGTTAAAAATCAAACCGGTTAAAAAAAAGCAGCATACTCTGCGCATGCTGCTTTTGGGTTTTTCAAGCTTAATTGTCTTCTTCGCTTAGAGAACAGTCACATCTTGCGCTTGGGGCCCTTTCTTGCCTTCCTCAATGGTAAATTCGACTCGTTGCCCTTCCTCGAGAGAACGAAATCCACCGACATCACGAATCCCGGTGTAATGAACGAACACGTCTTGCCCGTCTTCATTAGAAATAAATCCATACCCCTTGGAAGAGTTGAACCACTTTACCACTCCGGTAACACGATCAGACATTACAAAAACTCCTTTAGTTAAAAGTAACAAAAAACTTAATTAAATAAAGGATCCAAGACTGTTCTACTAAGGAAGCAGACCGGAATTCCTAACAGCGAAAGTGAATTTATAACAAATTTACAATCCTGTCAATTAAAAACTTGATAATACTCGACCACTGCCCGGAAATACTTTAAACAAGTTGTATTTTTCCCTAACGGTTTTCTACCTCGAACTCGCGGTGAGGCGCTTCCCAGGTTTCCGTTTCGCCGGTCAGCCCGTATCGGTAACTGACCGCCTCCACCCGCACCGGCGTCACCCGGATCAGCAAATAGTCGACATCCCGGTTAGGATAGAAGGCCTCCCAGCCCTCTTTCCACCATTTTTGTTTCTGCTCCGGATCGTTGACCAGTTCTGCTCTTCCGGAGAGGCTGACATAACCGGCGCCTTCTTTATCCCAATAAAACAAAGTTACCCCGGGGTGAGCTGATATTTCCCTCACTTTGCGGCTACGGGGGTTGGTCGCTAACCAGACCGCCAGGTTGTCATCCGGGGCAAAAGCATCCATCAGGCGGGCGTGGGGGAAGCCGTCTTCGCCCCAGGTGATCAGCGTGCAGTAGCGCACCTCGGTCATGATCTGCCGGGCGATTTTGCTTAAGCTGTCCGGAGCGGCGAGGCCCGTTTCCCGGGCTGCCAGCGGAGCCGCCAGACCTGCCAGGAGAAGGCCCCAGCCCAGCCGCACCATTTTTCGAATTAACCACCTACCGATCTTTTCCTTCTGATAGAACATGCGGGATATCCTTTCCGGTCATACGTTTTTTTTTCCGGCAGAACCGGGCCGATGCAGCGATATCCACTCAGCGCACCAGGAGTATTTTTTTCCTTAACACCTGTTTGCTTATTCCGTTATTTTCACGGCCGGATATCGCCTCGACGACGCTAAAATACAGCCCGCTTGCCGCGGGACGGCCTTGCCGGTCAGCGCCGTCCCACCGGAATTCATGCCAGCCCGGGGCTATCATGCGGGGCGGCCCGATTGTCAGGCTCCTGACCTGTTGCCCTAATGCGTTGAATACCTCCTTCAATACGTTGAGAGGTAGCATCGGTAAAAGGATTACAGAGAAACTACGGATTCTGCCTCTATTAATTTACGGTTCGCTTAATATTTTTGAGGTTTTCAAAATTCAACTTTCGCACCTAAGGTAATGTTTTAAAAAGAGCAATATGTATTTTTTGGGTGCATGTCAAGTTGCACAATAGAAAGCCGTTAAAACGGCTATGTAATAATTTCTTTCTCATTAACACCGGGCTTAAGCCCGGTGTTATTGAGACGTGAATTAGTTTCCGAAAAAATGAAATGTATTTGTGTAGTTGCCTTCATGCAATAATAATGTCCCCCCCCCTTAATCCCTCCCGGCTGGCCGGGAGGGAAACCGGCCTCCCTCCTCGATTTCGGGGAGGGCCGGGGTGGGGAAATTTAACTTGATAACTGTCCGGCTACACAAATACGCCCAATTTAATTGTCCCGCTGTGGGAAACTCGCTCATCATATTTAAACAATTTCATTTTCATACTAATTCACGGGTCTATAA
>JAJRYW010000487.1 GCA_024275555.1 Calditrichota bacterium
AAGTTTGAACTCTCATCAAACTATCCCAACCCGTTTAACCCGGCAACGGTCATTCGCTTCGCTTTGCCAGAGGATGCGCTTGTGCGTTTACAAATCTTCAACATCCGGGGTCAGTTGATCAAAACCGTGTATGACCAACCGTTCCGGGCGGGCTGGCATGAAGCCGTTTGGGATGGAAGAAACGACCGCGGCCAGGCGGTTGCCAGCGGCGTCTACCTCTACCGCCTGCAAGCCGGAAAATTTACCCGGGTGCGCAAGATGATGTTGATGAAGTAGTTTTTTGCCGCCAAGACGCGGAGAACGCCAGGGTTTTCTTAGCTGGCCTTTGTTTTTGCCGCGGAGCTATTATGTTAAAAAGTCAATGGAATAAAAGGGGCTCCCTTCTTACTTTTTTAGTAAAGCTAAAGTTTTACTTTCATAAGAAGGGAGCCACCATGAGCGTTCAAGTTAAGCAGTTGGATTTTACAGGCCAAGATTTTTTTATCGGTATTGATGTTCACAAGAAGCAATGGACAATTTCGATTCGTTGGCGCGGCAGAGAATTGAAACGTTTTAGCATGAATCCCAACCCAGAGGAGTTGCACCGCTTTATGAATAAGAATTATCCTGGGGGCAATTATCATAGTGTTTATGAAGCTGGTTTTTGCGGTTATTGGATTCATCGCCGTTTGACTGAATTGGGGTTTGAGAATAGGATTGTAAATGCTGCGGATATACCAACCACTCAAAAGGAGAAAGTACAGAAAAGAGATGAGTCGGATGCAGGCAAACAGTCCCGTGAATTGGAGAGTGGCTCCTTGAAAAGTATCTATGTTCCGGATAAATATCATCAACACTTGCGTTCCCTGGTTCGTTTGCGATTTCGATTAGTGAGTCATCAAACTCGTATTAAGAATCGCATTAAGGGCTTTTTGCACTTTAACGGTATTCCAATACCTGCTCATCGAGAAATGTCACACTGGTCAAGACCTTTTATAAACTGGTTAAAGTCTTTAGAGTTTTCCGCAGCGCCTGGCAATGAATATATGGCCAGTTGTCTCCGGCAATTAGAAGGTATTCGCCAGGAGATATTAATGGTGACCCGTTCCTTGCGCAGCTATGTTCGCCAGGGCCCGGGTAAAGAGATCGTTTTTGATTACTTGCTTTCGGTTCCCGGGATCGGTTTTACCATTGCCGTTGCCTTGTATGCTGAATTAGTTGATATTCGCCGCTTCCCCCGTTTTGACCATCTGGCTACGTTCGTTGGTTTAGTCCCCTCGGTGTATTCAAGTGATGAGAAGGAGGTCAACCGTGGAATCACGCGTCGCCAAAACCGTTACCTGCGTCCCCTGTTGGTAGAGGCAGCCTGGGTTGCGGTACGCAAAGACCCGGCGCTTACGATGGCTTTTGCCGAATTATCGAAACGGATGAAAAACCAGGATGCCATTATTCGTATCGCCAAAAAGTTGTTGAACCGGATTCGACATGTCTGGTATCATCAGACAACTTACTCCTGTGGTGTTGTTCATTAGGGCTAAAGAGCCTGATTTTAAGTGAAATTAATTTCAGCCGGATGTGACCGTTTTTTTGCGTCTGCAAACCAATTGTTACGCGAAGCTTGCGGCCATCCATGTTATAATCTGAAAAAAGAATGCAGCGTCCTTATCAGAGCATTAGAAATTCCCGGGTAAGGGATGACTGTTTATAACAGGTTGATTCAATGCTTAAATCAGGCGCCCGGAGATTAGGCATTGCCCCACCCGTCCGGCCTGCCGGGGGTGAGGTTCTTTACCAATTTTCAAAACTTACTCCAAAGTAAGACAGGGAGAGTACGTTCTGTTTAGAAAAATGGCTAAAAAACCTCTTGACTTTTTACATAACAGGCGCGGAGAACGCAAAGATTTGTTTTTATGTAGCGACGCCCTGGGGGCGTCTCTTTTTTTAGTACATTTTTATCCACCACGGGACGCGAAGGGCGCGAAGAATTGGGCTTGCGCCTTTTGAGAACAAAACGGCAATATGTTGAATTGCAAAATAATTTTTGCCGCCCCCGGCTACACCAGCCCCTCGATTCTCCTCGGCGACGCAAATCCCGACCCTTCGAGTTGTTGGTGTTCTTCGTGGATTATAATCTTTTCGCCGTAATTATTTTATCTACGAAGGGCGTGAAGAGCGCGAAGAGACGTGAATAATTAAACTTTTTGGCTACCCCTCAAAAGCTTCATTGATGAAGCGGAAAACCCTTGTGCGGCAAAGTGAGTTTTGAGATTCCTTTCTTGCATACATTCTATATTGGTTTTCCCCGCCATATTTTTTGCCTTTTATCAAAAAAGCAGAACGAACGTAACCACCCTTACCAACTCCGGAATTCTCTCCCATTAATTTTTGCAATCACCCGGATTCCTAGCTATACTGTGTTCTGCATTGGCATACCCAATTTTCACTCGGCACAAACTCATTTTTCAGGAGCGATGATGAACCGTCTTCAAGCCCGTTTTTTGCTGGTTCTGTTGGGAGTTTTCCTGTTAGTTTTCCCTGGACAATAAGTTAATGGAAAACGGACGCCAATTCGAGGTTAACCTCTACCGCCGGGAAATCGGAGAAGAGGTGTTGGTAGAGGTGCTGCGCGGTCAGGAGCGCCTGCATTTGAAAGTTGCGGTTATCGAGCGTGATGATGATCCCTACCGTTTTAGCGAAATGGTCTGCCCGGATAAAAATCTGATTCCGGAGTTGGGAATTTTGGCGCTGGATATTGATCGCCGCCTGGAGCGACGTTTGCCGGCGCTTCGCAAACAATTTGGGGTGCTGGTAGCCGCGATCTCTGCGGAAGCCTCTTTCGAAACAGGTATGTTTTTCCCCGGGGATGTTATTTTTGCCATCAACAACCGGGAGGTTGCCAGCCTGGAAGGACTTCGAAATTCACTGTCGGCGATCGGCCCAGGCGCGCCGATTGTGGTGCAGGTGCAGCGGCGCAATAAACTCCGCTATATCGCCCAGCAGAAACAGTTCAGCGGGCAATAAAACCGGTGCGGCGGCGCGCTTCCCACTGGGTGAGGTAGACCCCGGCAACAACCATGGCCGCCCCGGCAATCTGGCCGAACGTGAGCATTTCCCGGAACATCGCAAAGGAGACCAGCAGGGTCACCACAGGAATTAAATTGGCAAAAACGGCCACCCGCGCAGTTTCCAGCCGGGAGAGCATAAAGTTGAGCAGGAAGTAAGCCAGCACCGATCCGCCGATTCCCAAAAACATCACACTGCCGATCACCCGCGAGGTAAACTCCGGAATTTCCCCCCTGTGCAACTCCCATAATGCCAACGGCAGAAAGACTACCACTGCCGCGACACTCTGATAGAAGGTAATCGCCAGCGGGGAATAGCGGAAACTCATACGGCGGGAAAGGCAGTTGTACAGCCCCGCCGAAATTGCCGCGCCAAATATCAGCAGGTTGCCTAACATCGGGCGGGGCGCCAGGGTGGAAGCGTCTTGTAATCGCGCAATAAAATACACCCCGGTGATGCTGATCAGAATCCCCAGCAAGGCCGGCCAACCCTGTTTTTCCGCAAGCAGAAAACGTGCAAACACCAGCGAAAAGACCGGTATCGTGGCGATGATCAGCGAAGCAATAGCCGGGGAAGAGAATTGGATTCCATAGGTTTCCAAAATAAAATAGCCGATCGGCTCAATGCCGGTAAGCAGAGCAAACCACTTCCAATCCGACCGGGGGATGGTAAAAGTACGCAGTTTGGGAAAGAACAGAATGGCGAGCACCGCCAGCGCCAGCAGATAGCGCAGAAAGATCACTTGGAAAACACCCAGACCTTCCAGGGCCATCTTCACCGCCACAAAGGTGATTCCGAATAAAAGGGTCATCGCCAACAGCAGCAACAGGTCGGATCGTTTCATCGGCAGGCATCAGCTTGGGATGATTGGCGGGGGCAATTAGTCCCGGTCTTCCGGGTAAGGGCGGTACAACAGCAGCGTGTTGCCTAAAATCTGCACCAGCTCCGCCCCGCTGCCTTTGCAGAGCTGTTCGGCAACTTCCTTCTTATCCAGCGGGCAATTTTCCTGAAGCTTTATTTTTACCAGTTCTTTGGTGTTAAAAGAATTCTCCAGGGCTTTGAAGGAGCCCTCCAGCACGCCTTCTTTGCCTATCCATAATTCGGTTTTTAATTGATTGCCCTCGGCGCGCAATATTCGCTTTTCTTTACCAGTCAACATCTCGTTTCCTTTTTGTTAAGAACCCGGCCAATATAGTTCGGCGACAACCACAGCGCAATCATAAAGGAACACCCGGGGCGCGAACCATTTGCGAAGTTGAGCAAATTTATGTATCTTTTGCACGCTCAAACAGAAAACTTACAAAGGCTGATTATGGAACGGAAACGGAATTTACTTATCGATGGGAAACATGGCCGGCCCATTTTGCTGGACGTCTATTTTCAGGCCGATCAGCAAGCAAAACCGCTGGTGATCTTTTCACACGGTTTTAAGGGATTTAAAGACTGGGGGCATTTTGATCTCATCGCCGGTGAATTTGCCCGGCAGGGATTTGTTTTCGCCAAACTCAACTTTTCCCACAACGGCGTTACCGCAGAAGACCCGCTCAACTTTGTCGATTTAGAGGCGTTTGGAAACAATAATCTCAGTATCGAGTTGGACGACCTGGGATGCGTGATTGACTACCTGCTCGGCGCTCAAAGCCCGGTTCCGGCGCAGGAAATGCAGGCCGAACGGCTATTTTTATTAGGACACAGCCGCGGCGGAGGAATTACCATTCTAAAAGCCGGTGAAGATGAACGGGTAAAAAAAATTGCTGCCTGGGCCTCGGTAAATGATTTTGGGCGCTACTGGCCGAAAGAGCAACTGGAGGAGTGGAAAAAAACCGGGGTGCAGTATGTCCCCAACGCCCGCACCGGTCAGCAAATGCCGCTCTACTGGCAGTTGTACGAAAACTTCTTGGCCAACCGGGATCGCCTGCATATTCCCTCTGTCGTGAAGAAGCTCCGCATCCCCTTCCTGATCCTGCACGGCGCCGGCGATCAAACCGTTCCCCCTTCAATGGCGCAGGAAATGGCCGGCTGGAATCCCCGGGCCCGGCTGGTCCTGCTGGATGGGGCCGATCACACTTTGGGCGGCAAACACCCCTGGAAGGAATCCTCCTTGCCTTCTCACACTCGAATCGCGATCCGGGAAACCGTAGAGTTTTTTGAGACCGGATAGCTGCACACCCGTTCTTTTCTGTAAAAATCGGGGGCTCCTCAGTCTTCTGCGATTTTGATAAACGGGATTTTGGCCGGTTTTTTTGCACGGCGCTTTATTACAGAAATAATTCTCGATTTGTGATATTTGAAATACGTTTTCCCTAAACTGCACCGATATATTTTGCTTTACAAGTTCCCGGGCGTATTTGTGCACTTTAGCCCCGTTCCGGCAAAGAAATGTCTTCGGCAGAATAAATCAAAAAAATATTGTCGACGTTATCCTGAAAGGGCTTTTTATCCCGTTAAATAGGAACCGGCATGGCCGTTTAAACGGATTTTAGGAGCGCTATGAGCGACAATCCTTTCGCAAATATGACCCCGGATAGTGCAGTTCAACTCCTGGCAACCTTGCTGCATCAATTAGCCAATCAGCGCACAATTGATGAAAAGGAGTGGAAAACTGTGCTGGCCTTTTTTTACCGGGATGAGCAGCTTGCCGCTCAACTTCCTCCGCTGTTACGGGAGATGGATTCCCCGGAACAGCTTTTGCGCTTTTTTGCCTCCGGCGGGCAGGGGGATGAAGACCCGCATCGCTTTATCGACGGCCAATTGCAGCCGCTGCGGGAAATGGTTGCCAAACAGGCCGCCCAACAAGACGCCGCCTCATCTGAGCCGGCAACGCCCCCGGCCGGCGAACCCCGCTTCTGGTGGATCAATGCCAACCCCTCGAAATGGAAAATTACCGATCATTCCGTCGGGGAAGAGATTGCCTATAGCCTCTATACCGGGAAAGGAACCAAGCGCAAAATATTTGCCTACTTCCGGCAGATCAAACCGGGAGATTTGGCCATTGGCTACCAAACCACCCCGGTGCGTAAAGCCGTGGCTATCCTGGAATTTACCCGCCCGGTTTATACCGATCCCGGCGACAGCCAGGAAAAAGTAGCCTTCAGGATCAAATCCTTTTTGGATCGCCCGGTGGCCCGCACGGAAATTCTCTCCCACCCGGACCTGCAGGAGTGCGAGGTGGCGACCAAAAACCCCACCGGCAGCCTCTACAAACTGACCCGCGAGGAGTTCGAGGCGATCATCGCGCTGTCGAAATTGCCCGAGCCGTCTATATTTAAAAGCGCCCCGCCCAGGCCGCCGATAACCAAAGTAAGCATAGAACAGAAACAGGAAGATCTCGACCTCGATGATCTCATCGTTCAAGCCGCTCCGGAACCGGATATAGAAATATCCGTCTCGGAGGATGTTACAACCCGGGCCGCCCCGGAACTGTCAGACGAAGCAGAGCCCACCGTAGGTGCAGAGGCGAAGGAGCGCGAGGCGGAAGAAGATGTCCTGGAAGAGGCCCGCGATCTGTTAAAGGGAGAATACGCCCCTTTTTCCATCGAGGAGGCCATCGAGCCGGCCATTGGCGTGGATACGCTCTCCCGGGAAATTGCCGCCATCCTGGCCAACCTGCACACCGGCGACAAGGGTAAGATGGTGGGGATTTTCGGGCGCTGGGGCCGCGGCAAAACCTTTTTGATGGAGCAGGTCTGCCATCTGCTCAACACCGAGCCCGGTTATAAAAAGCGCTTTGAGATAGTTTTCTTCCATGCCTGGAAATACCAGGACACACCGGCTTCCTGGGCTTATCTTTATGAAGCGCTGGCAAAACGATATTATACGGCCGCAGACCGGCCGGCCTTTAAAAAACCCGTCTACCAATATCTGCGCTTGTTTAAACTCAACCTGCGTCGTATTGGCTACTGGCCCTTGATCAGCTTTGGCTTGCTGCTCCTGGCCTACATTGTGTTTGGAGATAAGATCAAAGGCGAACTGTCCATTGCGCCGTTTTCTCTCCCGGGGCTTGGCCTGGACGGCCTGGTCGGTTTGTCGCTGCTGGGTTTGGTGAAACGCGTCTACGGGCAGTTCAAAGGCAAGGCCGTCAATCTCTTCAACACCTATTTTAAGAAACAAAGCTATAAGGATTTGATGGGCGTTCAGGCCGAGATACAGAATGAACTGCGCTGCCTGTTAACCGCCTGGATCAGCGACGAGGACCTGGAGAAGTACGACCGGCGCATCCTGCTGGTGGTGGATGATATTGACCGGTGCAGCGAACAGCGGATCATCCAGATTATTGATTCTCTCCGGGTAATGCTGGAGGATGATGAAATCTCCAAACGGGTGGTCATCCTGGCCGCGGTTGATGAACGGGTGCTGCAGCGGGCCATCCAGTGGAAATACCACAAGCTTCTGGAAACCGATTACGCCCTCAAAGAGGACAACCCGGAAAAACTGCGTATCTCCAACATGCTTACCCGGGAGTACATGGACAAGCTGTTCATTTCCGGGCTAAAACTGGGCATCCTGACCCGGGAGGAGCGCGAGGAAATCTTCCGGGCCCTGACGGCCGGAAAAGCGCCGCAGGAACCGCCCGAAGCGGAAGAGGCGGTGGATTCGACTATAAAGGAACCCTCACACGGCCCGAGCGAACCGGCCGGTGAAAAAATGCCGGAAAGAGTTGATGGAGCATCTTCACCCCTTCCGACTATCGAAGACGATGGGGAGGATGATGAAGAGGCCGGTGAGCCGGAAGAAGCTCACATCGACGCCGGCGTTGCGCCTGATGAACCGGAACCCCCCGCGCCTCCCGATTACGAAATCTCCCGGGACGAGTACCGGGAATTGCAGCAGTTAATCCGGCGCTACCAGGACGCCACGCCGCGTCAAATCCGGATTTTTTACTATCGCTACCTGCTTGCCCGCAATTTGCTGGACCAGCGTTTAAAAAGCCGGGGGATACCCCGCCCGGAGCCCGTCAGGGAACGCACCTCGCTCCTGGGGGAATTGTTGCTGAAGTATTCCGGCGACCACACCCCGGCGGATATTCGCAGCACCAAACGGGAATTGCTTCGCACCAGCGAGCCCATCTGTACCGTTTTCTTGCCTGACGGGGAGAAATACGAGGGCGACCGCCGCCAGATATTGGAAATTTTGAGTATATTAGAGATGGTAATTGCCTACTAAGGGCGTCTGACAGAAAAGGTGTTAAATGATGACAAACGAAGAACTGCTTCGCCCTTACCTGGTTTGCGGCGAATATACCGACAGCGACCACCCGGCAGTGATCCGGTTTGCCCGTCAAGTTGCCGCGGGAATTGACTAACCACGCCTGCAGGCGGCGGCGCTATATTATGTCATCCGCGATCGCTTTCAATACAACCCCTACCGGCTGGATTTACGCCCCGAAGCGCTCAAAGCCAGCGCCCTGCTCCGGCGCGATTATGGATACTGCATCGAGAAGGCCAACTTGTTGGCCGCCTGCGCCCGGGTGGTGGGTATCCCCAGCCGCCTGGGATTTGCCAATGTTCGCAACCATATCGGCACCTCGAAGCTGGAAGAGTTCCTCAAAACCGATCTGCTGGTCTTCCACGGCTACTGCGAGTTGCACCTGGAAGGGAAGTGGGTGAAGGCCACGCCGGCCTTTAATCGCCAATTGTGCCGGCGGCTGGGCGTGCCGCCGCTGGAGTTTGACGGGCAGAGCGATTCCATCTTCCAGCAATACACCCCGGACGGCGATTGCTTTATGGAATACCTGCATGACTACGGGCAGTTTGCCGATGTGCCCCGGGAGTTGTTCATCCATGAGCTTAAAAAATATTACGCCCATATCTTTGAGAATCCGCTCCCCCGGGAAGACGATTTTTTTATTCGATTCTGATTTATCCACTGATGTTACGCAGTATCCTTTTGTTCATCACACCGCTACGCGGTTTTCATATAAAACCAATAAAATAAAGCGAAAACCTGGTGAAAGATGGTAAGAAAATCTCATTATTTTGATACTTAGCATCGGGCAATAACCGCGAAGCGGTGATATGTTTATAGAAATAGCGGACATTAAAATTTATTAAACCGCATAGCGGTGACATTGAAAAACAATTTGACGCGTAACATCAGTTACATAAGGCTGAATCAGCAAAAGAACTTGTCAGCGAAAATCATGTTGATCCGCGGCCGTGGGCGTCAAAACAAGATTAACACAAGGTGGGTATTATAAAACCGCCGCGGAGTTTTTTCGGTTTCGATCAAAAAATCAGGAGAAAAATGATGTATAAAACCATCCTGCTGTTCAGCATAATTCTTACCTTCCTTCTTTTTGGGCAAAGCGTTTCGACGGGGCCGGCCTGGCTGGATCTGCGTTTCCGGGATGCTTTGACCGGGCGAAGTGTGCCGACGCCGGAAATAAAGGTCAGCTCGACGGAGCAACCGGCAGTCTCGGAAGTAATCATTGCCGAAAACGGGCAGGCCTCATTTTTCTTGCTCCCGGGGCGTTACGATGTTTTGCTTACCGCCGAGGGCTATCAATCCATGAGCGCTGCGCTGGCGGTCGATTCGGAGCAACCGGGCCGGATCACCTTTTTTCTG
This sequence comes from Calditrichota bacterium, assembly GCA_024275555.1. GTDB lineage: Bacteria > Calditrichota > Calditrichia > RBG-13-44-9 > J075 > JAJRYW01. The sequence goes on from JAJRYW010000487.1 coordinate 9,607, forward strand.
GACCCGCAAACGCCGCCCCGGCAGTTCTCCCCGGAAGCGCTGGCAAACGCCCTGCGTAGCGATGCGACGCTCTTCTGCGGTTTTGTTGTGGATCGGGAAAGCGGGGCGCCCATTTCCGGAGCGGCGCTACGGCAAATAAATTCCGGCCAGCTTGTCTATAGCGACGCCGAGGGATTTTTTGCCCTCTACCTGCCGGCGGACAGCCAGTTTCAATCGGTCCTGGTGGAAAAAAGCGGCTTTACCTCCCGGCAGTTCGAGAACATCGAAGTATGGCCGGGGGGCGATTGGCAGGTGCGAATTGAGCTGGATGAGGGAACCGGCCGGAGCACGGAATCGATGCGCCGCAGTTTGCCGGCCGCCGGGCCGGCCGCCGCAAACGATCCGGATTGCGAGGACTGCTCATCCGATCAAACCGCCCCGGGAGCGCATCCGGGCCTGGCCGCGGCTGCATCGCTGGCGCCTCCCCCGCTGCTGCTCCCCAGCACCATCCGGGTCGGGCGGGATTGCTCCTCGCCAACCAATTGCAACCGCGTCGAAGTATACAGCCTGCAAACCTATTGCCAGTTGGTGTTGCCCGCGGAATGGTTTTCCTGCTGGGGGTCGCTGATGAATGGCCTCAGTTCCCTGAAATCCGGCGCCGTAGCGATCCGCAGTTATGCTCTCTGGCATGTATTGCACCCCCTTACCTCCGCTTATGATATCTGCGACAATACCTATTGCCAATACCTGGGGAATGCTCATACCAACAACGCCGACCTGGCGGTAGACCTGACCGATCGATTTGTCCTGGTGGATCAAAACAGCGAGGTGACCCGTTCCGAATATTCCGCCGAGAACAACAACGCCGGTTGCGGAGACGGCTACAGCGGCACCGGCGTTTCCTGGCCCTGTATTGCCGATCCGGTCTGCCAGGGGCAGTTGCGCAACGGCCATGGACGGGGGTTGTGCCAGTGGGGATCGGCCCGCTGGGCTACCGGCACCCGCATCCTGACTTCCGCCCCGTGCAGCCATGGGATTATTCATGGCTATGGAACGAGAACCTGGCCGGAGATTTTACAGCACTACTATCCTTCTTATCAGGTGATGCAGGGAGCGTCTGCGATGATCCTGGCTGCCGTCGCCGTCCCGCCAGTAGTTTCACCGGGACAGACCTTCCGGATTGACTACACCATTGAGGCTGCCCCGGCAATGGATATCCTCTTAGGCGCATCCGTGCGTCCTGCAGGAGGAGGAAACTGGATTGACGACCCCCAGAACGATGTGTTAGTAACCGTTATTGCGGGCGCCAGTGTGGTCGGCCGTCCCTTCCGCCTGCCCGGCAACGCTCCCACCGGCGACTATGATTTGTTGGTTGCTTTGTGGTTCGACGTGGACGGCAATCAGCAGATCAACACCGGGGATTTTCGCTTCGACGCCCAGACCTACCCCGGGGCCTTCCGGGTCGCCTTAACCGGGATCGGGGAAGAACAGCCGCCGCTAAGCAACCGCTTTGAATTGGCTCAAAATTTCCCCAATCCTTTCAACAGCCGGACCACCATCCGCTATACGCTCCCGGCCCGGGCGCGGGTGGTGCTGCGAATTTTCGATTCCCTGGGAAAACAGGTTGCTCTATTGGCAGATGGGATTCAATCGGCGGGGCCGCATCAGCATACCTGGGAAGCAGGCGCCTTGCCCAGCGGAAATTATTTTTATCGGTTGGTGATAATGGATGTGGTAAGCGGGACGCCCATCTTTCAACAAACCCGGCAATTGGTGCTGACCCGCTAACCGGTCACAGGGGATGCATCATTATTTTGACGGTTTTTTTTAAAAACGATCCTGGCGTTTTTGCGGCAACACAAACGAGGAGATACGGCTTTTTAAAGAGCGCCGACAGCTTTTCGATAGCAATGATCGAACAGCAGTTGCCACTCCCGGAGCTGGATCATACAGATGACCATATCGCGCTGCTTATGCCGTTTGATATACTCTTCGCAGAGGTCTACAAAATCGAACGGATTCCAGCGGATTTGCTGCCGGAGGAACACCGACGATCCTTGCAGAGGCTCGTTTGCCACCAGTTCACTGACATATTTGCTGAGCTTGGGATAAACGGGATGATTCCCGACCATCCGGAACCAGTATTTGCTGTTCCAGTAATCGCTTTCCCGCCGGTGCATGATGGCGTGCCAAAAACTGCCCTCGGTGGTCAGCACTCCCTGGCTGATCTGGTGAGACTCATCTAAAAAATTATGATAAAGCCATATCCCGGCCAGGGCGGCTTTGGCGGCTTCTTCATCCCGCAGGTCTTGACCGGGAAAGGCGCTCTCCAGGTTAAGTTCGGCTAACTGGTTGTAAACAGCTTGATTGGGAGCGCCCTGGTCCAATGGGTTAATGCGCTCTTCTTTGATCAGCTTTGCCAGCACCGGGCCATATTCATCGGGATTAAACAGACGTCGTAGCGGCATATTCACTCCTCTTCACTCTCTCTGCCATCAGTTTTTAAATCACAAACCGCTTCTCAAATATAGCCATACCTGTAAATAAGCTGTAGCTAAAAATCACAACCTTTTCTCCCGGTTCGCAAAAATCCGGCAGCGTTACGGGGAAATCCATTTACAGTCCTGGGCATGTTTTAGATGCAAGGCGCTAAGCTCGCAAAGATTCTTTATCGTTGTCAAGCTTTGTGACGACAATTCCAATATTGATTTTAACTATTTTCTCTTTGGTTTCCCGGCAGTTCACTTCTCAAGAAAGGGCGTATCCGAATATGCTCGGCAGTGCGCTTATTTTACAATATACTCATCACAAATATCTTCTTTAATTCTTTGCAGTCTTTGTGTTTTTGCGGCAAAATTTAACAAGGGGATTACCCGATTTTATTTTACACCAAAAAGTTAAAAATTCCCTCCGTATCTTTCCAGCCAAGGCAAACGAAGAGTTGCAAATGACCATCGGCTTTTTATTGGCAATCCTGACCGGAATCTGTTTTGGTCTGCAGGGAGTTTATGGCAAGCACATCTCCCGGAAGAGTTCGGCAATGCACCTTAGCTGGGCAACCTTCCTTTTTGCCCTGCCGGTGGTGGGCTGCTGGCTGCTGATCAAGGGACTGCCGGCGGTTCAATGGCAAGCATTTCTCCTGGCGTCGGGCGGAAGTTTTTTGGCCAATCTCATTGCGGTAAATTTATTTTACCGGGCTCTCTCGCAATCGCCAATTGCCTATACCATGCCTTTTACTGCACTAACGCCGCTGTTCTTGCTCCCGGCAGCCTATGTGCTGTTAGGAGAACTGCCGGGATTTAACGGCCTTAGCGGGATTCTGTTCATCATCGCCGGGGTCTACAGTCTTTATGCAAGCACCGACAGCATTTTTGCCCCTTTCCGAAAACTGTTTGAAGAACCGGGAAGCCGGCTGATGCTTCTGGTTGCTTTTATCTGGGGCTTTTCCTCCTCGCTGGACAAGGTCGCCATCCAAAACAGTTCTCCGGCCTTCTATGCGGTGTTTATTCATCTTCTCCTGGCCGGGGCTTACTCACTGATACTCTTTGGTAAAAAATCGCGGCCGGATATGCAGTGGCGTCCATTAATCATACTGGGGCTTCTCTCCGGTTTCATTATCGTCTTCCAGTTCAGCGCACTGGTTTACCTGGATGTCAGCTATGTGATTGCTTTTAAGCGAGCCGGGGTGCTGATCAGCGTAATACTTGGTTATCAGTTTTTCGGGGAGCGCAATTTTCTGCGCAACCTGATTGGCGCCGCTTTAATTGTCTCCGGGGCAATTTTATTGGTGATCTGATGCCGGCGTAAACCACCCGTCGCTGTAGCAAAAAACCGGGCGCAACCGGCCCTTTTTTTAGGCCGGCCCGGGAAAACAAACAAAGCGGCGATTCACCGACAAACTTCTTGACAGTATTTAGGGCAGTTATTATATTCGCAATCTGTTTATTTGCCAATGGTCTTCGTCATCCACCTTTCCTAATTTTACAGGAGGTCCAGCCTTGAAAATCTTCAAAAGCGATCAAATCTACAACATTGGTGTCGGGGGCCACAGCGGCTCCGGAAAAACCTCTCTTGTTGAAGCGATGCTGTTCAACATGGGGGAGATTAATCGAATCGGCCAGGTTGAGCAAGGAAATACCATCTCGGATTTCAATGAAGATGAAATCGAGCGACAGGTGTCCATTAATACATCCTTGATGCACGGCGAATGGAATAACGCTAAAATCAATTTGATAGACACCCCGGGATTCAGCGATTTTTACGGAGATGTCGTCTGCGGGATGCGCGCCGCGGATGTGATGATGATTGTGGTGTCCGCTGCTTCCGGCGTGGAAGTGGGCACCGAGCGGGTGCGGCAGTTGGCAGATAAATACAACATGCCCCGTTTTTACGTGATCAATAAACTGGATCGCGAGAACGTAAACTTTAACCAGGTTTACCAGGAATTGCGGGACCGTTTCGGAAAAAAATTGGCCATTGCCGAATTCCCGGTGGAGGTGGGACCGAACTTCTTTGCCGTGGTGGATATCATCAAACAGAAGATGTACACCTACGCGCATGACCAGAGCGGAGATGTGACAGTCGCGGATATTCCCGCCGACCTGCAAGACCGGGTGGATGAAATTCGCACCGAGTTAGTGGAAACCGTGGCCGAAAGCGATGACGCCTTATTGGAAAAGTACTTTGACGCCGGCGACCTGAGCGAAGAAGAATTGATCGCCGGATACAAAAACGCCGTCAAGAACCGTACGGTGGTGCCGGTGCTCTGCGCTTCGGCCGCCACCAATGTAGCGGTTAAGAGCGTCCTGGATTTTATCACCGAGTACCTTCCTGCTGCCGGAGAAATGCCGCCGATTGAAAATGAGGGCAAAACCCGGGCCCCCAAAGACAGCGAGCCCCTGGCGGCATTGGTGTTTAAAACCATGGCCGAGGCGCACCTGGGCGAGCTTGCTTTAGTAAAAGTTTTTTCCGGCGTGCTCAAATCCGGCGACGAAGCCTATAACTTTGATCAAAATTCCAGCGAGCGTATCGGCCAGATTTTTTTGCTGAACGGCAGAAACAAGAAGAATGTCGATCAGTTGCACGCCGGGGATGTGGGAGCGTTGGTAAAACTGAAATACACCCATACCGGCGACACCCTTTGTTCCAAATCCGATCCTTTCAAAATCCCCCCGATTGAATTTCCGGAACCGCTGATTACTATTGCGGTTGAGCCGAAAACCAAAGGCGACGAGGATAAGATCGGCGCCGGTCTGAACACCTTGCACGAAGAAGACCCGACCTTCCTGGTCAAATTTGACACCGAGTTGCGCCAAACTATTGTCTCCGGCCAGGGGGAGTTGCACCTGGATATTATCCTGAAGCGGCTTACCCAGCGTTTTGGCGTGGAGGTAGAAACCGCCGAGCCGCGCATTCCCTACCGGGAGACCATCAAAAAGACGGCCGAGGCCCAGGGTAAATTTAAGAAACAGACCGGCGGCCGGGGTCAGTACGGCGATTGTCACCTGCGCCTGGAGCCGCTTCCCCGTGGAACCGGATTTGAATTTGTCGACGCCATTGTCGGCGGGGTGATCCCGGGGAAATTCATCCCGGCGGTCGAGAAAGGGGCCATCGAAACCTGCGAGAAAGGCATTCTGGCCGGGTGTAAAATTGTCGATATCCGCGTCACCGTTTTCGACGGTTCTTATCACTCGGTAGACTCCTCGGAAATGGCCTTCAAAGTTGCCGCATCAATGGGCTTCAAGAAAGCATTTCTGGAAGCCTCCCCGGTGTTGCTGGAGCCGATTTACGATCTGGAAGTAAAGGTTCCCGAGGCCTACATGGGCGATGTCATGGGCGATATTTCCAGCCGGCGCGGTAAAATTTCCGGGATGGACTCCGACGGCCGCTTCCAGGTGATTAAAGCCAAAGTGCCCCTGGCGGAATTGTACAAATACACCACGGTGCTGCGCTCCATGACCCAGGGACAGGGCATTTTTCATCGCGAATTCTCGCACTATGAGGAAGTCCCCCGCGAGGTCGCTGAAAAAATTATCGCCGAGCACCGGAAAGAAAAAGAGGAAGCCTGAACATAAGAGACCTTATTACTTTTTAAAGAACTGTAATTATTAACTTTAAAAAACTACTGTCATTTCGAACTCCAGGGACGGAGAGAGAAATCTGTGCGTATTCTACATTAAATTTGCTGAAATAATTGTAAATTAAAGATAAAGTTTTGAGTGTTAACAGATTTCTCTCTTCGTTCGAAATGACATAAGTTATGTAGTAATATAAACTTAGTTTGCAATAAGGTCTAAGGTGTTTGGCAGCCATACCATTTTGACCGCAGCCCTGTGGGGACTCTCCACAGGGCTTTTATTTATGCCAATCACAAGTTGAACTTAATCTGACACAGAATGACGCTGATAAAGGCAGATTTACACTGAAAAGATTTTTATATATTCTGAATTAATGTTGCTTTTGATATCTTTTCCCGCTTTTCTCTCACAATCGGGATGATGGGAGGATTTGGTAGGGCGGCTCTTGGGGGTTTTTTAATTTATTTTCAGCGTTTCTCAGCGTCAAATTTTCAACTCGTGATTCGCATTATTCGTTTGCGGAATAACTTAAGTAGATAAAGCATGATCACCATTCTGGAAAACCTGGCCGGGGTGATTACCCCCCAAAGCAATGCTGCCGCCGCGGTGCTGGATATCCGAACCGGCGTAAGCATCGTCATCGAAGACGAGATCATTAAAGAGATCGGCTATCCGGAGACAATCCGGGCCGATTATCCGGACGCCTTGTTTATGGATGGCCAGGGATACTGGGCCATGCCCGGCTTTGTCGATCCGCATACCCATCCGGTCTTCTTCAAAACCCGGGAAGATGAGTTCGAGATGCGCGTGCTGGGCAAATCTTACGAAGAGATTGCCGCCGCCGGGGGCGGGATTCGCAATAGCGTGCGGGTCTTCCGGCAGGCCTCGTTTGATCAATTGGTGGAGCTGACCTACCACCGCATCCGCATCTTTCCGGAATACGGCACTACCGCCATCGAGGCCAAAAGCGGTTACGGCCTTTCCCTGGAAGACGAACTGAAAAGCCTGCGGGTGCTGAAAAAAGTGGCTTCCCTGCTGCCCATCACCATTGTTCCCACCTTTTTGGGGGCGCACGAAGTGCCCGATGAATACCAGTCCCACCGGGCCAAGTATATTGATATTCTCATCAACGAGATGATCCCCGCGGTAGCGGAAGAGAAGCTGGCGGTGTTTTGCGATGTCTTTTGCGAGAAAAACGTTTTTACCACGGCGGAAAGCGAACGGATTCTCTTAGCCGCCAAAGATCACGGCATGATCCCCAAGCTGCACGCGGATGAGCTGCACTACACCGGCGGAGCGGAACTGGCCGCCCGGGTGGGAGCAATCTCGGCCGATCACCTGCTGAAGATTTCCGATGAGGGCGTCCGGGCCATGAAGGAGGCCGGGGTGATCCCGGTGCTGCTGCCGGGCACGGCTTTTTTCCTGGGCAAGCCGGCTTACGCCCCGGCCCGCAAAATGCTGGAGGCCGGTCTGCCGGTAGCGCTGGCAACCGATTTCAACCCGGGCAGCAGCATGACCCAGAATATGCAACTGATCCTGACCATCTCCGCCATCCACATGAAGATGAATCTCAGCGAGGTAATCTACGGGGCGACCCTCAACAGCGCCCGGGCGATTGCCAGGGAAACGGAGCTGGGCAGCCTGGAGCCGGGCAAAAAAGCGGACGTCATCCTGGTGGATATTCCCAACTATAAATATCTGCCCTACCACTATGGCATTAACCACGTTAAAAAGGTGCTGCGACATGGCGTTTTGGTTCACGAAGCGGAAATATAATCAAATTGGCCGGATACTGGTCTTGTGGTCAGCGCTGATCACCGCCGGTTTTGCCCAGACGGTCCAGGTGCCGCTTAACCACTGGGTGTATGATCTCCTGGAACGCTGGGAAACCCAGGGGCGGATCGAGCAGGTCTACGACCATACCCGCCCCTACACCCGGCAGGAAACCGCCGAGTACCTCGCGGAAGTGTTCCGGGCCTACAGCAAGGCGCCGGGCCGTTTTGGCAGTTATGACCGCCAGTATTTGCAATACTGCGCGGAAGAGTTTGCCGAGGAGTTGCAGCAAAACCGGGTGGATGTCAGCCGGTTTGCCCCGGTAAATCGCTTCCGGGCCTTGCGGGAGCGCACCCCGTTGAAATCTCTTTTGCCCAAATTTGTCTACCGAAACAACCGCAATTTTGCCGATGCGCAGCATGAGGAGTTTTCCATCTATGTCGATCCGATTCTCCAGTATTCCAGCTACTCCAGGGTGGATCACCAGGACACCCTGGCCGATTTCACGCACATCAGCAACGGGTTAACCTTCCGGGGAGCGTTGGGCAACTACCTGGGTTTTTATTTTATGCTGTTTGACAACCGCCTGACCCGCGATCCCGGGTTTCCCCTTTTGGAGGTGCTGGAAGAATCCGGTTTGCCTTATCACAGCGTGAAAGGGAGCGACGCCCTGGAGTACAATGAGAACACCGCCTACCTGACCCTCACCTATAAATATTTCAACCTGCTCTTTGGGCGGGGCTACAACCGCTGGGGCGGCGGCCATCGCGGCAACCTGATGCTCTCCACCAATGCGCCGCTCTATGACCAGGTCAAATTTACCATCCGCTACTGGCGCTTTAAGTTTACCCATCTGACCGCCTTTACCCAGTATATTCCTCCCGGGGGCCGTAAACGAATTAAAGCGGTGGATCCGATTGACACCTACTGGGCCGGCAACCGCCTGGAGGTCTACCTGGGGAAGGGCGTCCAACTGGGGCTGGCGGAGAGCGTGGTGTACGGGAACCAATCGCTGCAACCGGGTTATTTGAATCCGCTCTCCTTCTACAAATCCATTGAACACTACAACGGCGACCGCGACAACGGGGCTTTAGGCGTCGATCTGGCCTGGCGGGTGCGGCCCGGTGTTAAAATTTACGGGGAATTGTTTATTGACGACCTGACCACCACCAAGTTGGGCACTTCCTGGTTCGGCAATAAATTCGCTTACCAGGCCGGCCTGTTCTGGGTCGATCCGCTTCCCCGGGCGGCCAACGATGTGTTGATCGAATACGCCCGGATTAAACCCTACGTCTACAGCCATTCGGTGCAGGATTACAACAAATACAAAAATTACGACACCGTGCTGGGTCACTACATCGGCTCCAACTCCGATGACTGGTACCTGCGCTGGCGGGTCTATCCGCGTCGCCGCCTGCGCCTGCAAATTGATTACGAGGCTTATCGCCACGGCTCCAACCCGGAAGACCGCAATGTCGGCGGCGATCCCGACCAGCCCTTTATTTTTGGGGTAGATAATCCCGCATCATCTTTCTTAGACGGGATTCGCGTCGAGCGTTCGGCCGTTGGAGGAGAAATGCGCTATGAACTATTGCGGAACACTTTCGTAAATGTGCAGTTCTATCGCATACAAGACGCCGCCGGAGCAACACACAGTACGTTTAACTTCCGGATAGGATACAATTTCGGATCGCGCCCGGAGACGATCCGTCCCTTTGAGGCGGCGCGACGCTAATCGCCGCGGCGGTTGCATCCTGAAAAAAGTTCGCTATATTATCAGCGATTTAACCAAATGGAGATACTTGAATGAAATTGAAGAGCTTTCTGATCATCCTGCTGATGGCCGGCGGTGTTCAGCTCTGGGCCAACGGCGGTCAAACGATCATTGATGCGAAATTGAAGAGCGCAACGGATAAACTGCAACCCGGCGTGGAAAACCGCATTGCCGTACAGCTCACGGTGTACAGCCCCTGGCATATTAACGCTCATATTCCTTCGGATGATTTTCTGATTCCCACCGAACTGAGTTTTTCTCCCCAACCGGGGCTGCAATTCGGCCCGGTTGAATATCCGCAGGCAATTGAGAAGGACTTTGCTTTTTCGGATACGCCGGTTGCTGTGTATGAGGGCGCTGTTTACGCCTACAGCACGGTCACGGCGAGGCCGGAACTGGCCGGAAAAACGATTGAGATCAACGGCGTGGTTTCTTACCAGGCCTGCAACGATGCGACCTGCCTGCCTCCCGATGAGATCAATTTTACCGCCAAAATGGAAGTGGCCAAAGCGGGAGAAGCCGTGCAACCGCTCAACCAGAAGGTATTCGGCGCGTCCGGCGCAGCTCCCCCCGCAGCCCCATCTGCGGACGTATCATCCCCCGCGGCAGGAACCGACGACTTAAGCAATACCATCGAATCACAAGGGCTGTTTTGGGCCTTCATCGCCATATTTTTTGCCGGGCTGGCCCTGAATTTAACCCCCTGTGTATATCCGCTGATTCCCATTACCCTGAGTTATTTTGGCGGGCAGGCCGGGGGCAGCAAAGGCAACCTGCTGCTG
>JAJRYW010000488.1 GCA_024275555.1 Calditrichota bacterium
ACTCCTCCCCTCCCGGCGCAAGAGTTCCGGGCCCACTCTGCCGAGCACTACCAGGCCGCCGCAAAAACCATTACCAGCTACGCCCTCTCCCACCGGGAGGGATACCGCCTCCTGGGGGAGTTGTGCGCCATCGGCCCCCGGTTAAGCGGCTCGGAGAATTCCCTAAAAGCCATCCGCTGGGCGGAGAAAACCATGAAGGATTTGGGATTTGATCGGGTCATCCTCCAGCCGGTGAAAGTGCCCCATTGGGTGCGGGGAAATGTAGAAGAAGCCGCTATCGTTTTTGAGGATCAGAAACTGCTCCGCCCACTCAGCGTCGCCGCGCTGGGAGGCAGCATTGGCGTGGGAGAAGCGGGCCTCGAAGCGGAAGTGATCGAGTTTACCCGTTTCAAAGATGTGGATAGCCTCCAATTTGACGGGCAGGGCAAGATTTTCTTTTTCAACGAACCGTTTGATCCCACTGTTGTGACCACCTTTCCGGGTTACGGGAAAGCGGTGCAGCAGCGTGTTTACGGGGCGGATAAAGCCTCGGCCCACGGGGGTGTAGCAGCCCTGGTGCGCTCCGCGACCACCCGGGCGGACAACATCCCCCATGTGGGCAGCATGCGCTACAGCGGCAAAGTAGCCAAAGTACCGGCGGCGGCAATCGGGGTGCAGGATGCGGAATATCTGCACCAGGCCCTGCAGAAAAATCCCCGCCTGAAGGTGCGCTTAAAGCTCTCCTGCCAGACACTTCCGGACGCCGATTCCTACAATATCATTGCCGATTTGATTGGTTCCGAATATCCCGATGAATATGTGGTGGTCTCCGGCCATTTCGATAGCTGGGACAAAGGGGACGGCGCCCACGACGACGGGGCCGGCTGCCTGCAGGCGCTGGAAGTGTTGCATATCCTGAAAGAACTGGGGATTCGGCCCAAACGCACCATCCGCTGTATTTTTTACATCAACGAAGAGAATGGTGTGCGGGGCGGCAAAGTCTATGCGAAGGAAGCGGAGAAAGCCGGCTGGAAACATATCGCCGCCATCGAATCGGACCGGGGCGCCTTTACGCCGCGCGGGTTTAATTTCCAGGATAATCCCGGCCAGTTGGAGCGCGCCCAGGCCTGGCTGCCCGTCTTAGCCAACGCCGGTATCGACTGGATACGCCCGGGCGGAAGCGGGGTGGATATCCGCCAGATGAAGAAGGGGCCCCTCTTAATCGGCTATGCGCCGGACAGCCAGCGCTATTTCGATTACCACCACTCCGATAACGATGTCTACGCGGCAGTGAATCCGCGCGAATTCGAACTCGGCGCAGCGGCCATGACCATCCTGGCCTATCTGCTCAGCGAGGAAGGATTGTGATATATACCCAATTTATTGGGGTTGAATATCAAGTAAAAAAGTTGTGAATATTGATTCGAGAATGGGTGTTTTTTTGGCTTTTGGCTGTTAGCTTTTGGCTAAAAATTATACCAATAGCCAATAGCCAAAAATATAATCGGTTGACACAACAGTTAATATTTGGCTACAAAATTACAGGAGAATAGATGCATAAACGGATTATAATTTTGCTGCTAATCGTAGTGCTGATTCTTGCCGCGGTGATCGTCATATTTAAACTGAGAGAAGAAGAAAAGCATATTCCCGTTACCGCAACCAAAACGTTGGCGCTTCCGGATGACCCCGGCTTGCCCACCGTTCCTCCCGGCGATCAGATCATTCGGCATACTTATTACACGCTGAGCTATAACGAAAAGTACGAGCAGCCCGATTGGGTGATGTATAAAATCATCGGAGATTCGCTCCGGCGGCCTAAAAACCCCCGCAGGAATAATTTCCGGCGCGATCCGGCGGTCGCTACCGGTTCCGCGGCGCCGGCAGATTATAAAAAGAGCGGCTACGACCGGGGGCACCTGGCCCCGGCCGCGGCGATGAGTTGGTCGAAAACCGCCTTATCGGAAACCTTTTATATGAGCAACATGAGCCCGCAAGCGCCGCAGTTTAACCGGGGCGTCTGGAAAAAGCTGGAGAGCCGGGTGCGGGAGTGGGCGTTGGAAAATGAGGAACTCTACGTGATCACCGGGCCGGTGCTAAAGGGGGAACTACCGACTATCGGAAAAAATGAAGTGGCGGCGCCGCAATATTATTACAAAGTAATCCTGGATTACCTGGCGCCGGAAAGAAAGGCCATCGCCTTTGTTCTGAGCAACCAAAAACACAGCGACCCGCTAGCCCATTTCGCCGTCAGCATCGATTCCGTGGAGCATTTGACCGGGATTGATTTTTTTCCTGCCTTGCCGGACGCCTACGAAGATTCCCTGGAAGCCCTGGAGGAAACAACGGCCTGGTTTCAAACCCGGTTGCCATAGTTGGTTTTCTTTGAAACGAGTGACGAGTATTTCGTGAAACGTGATTCGTGAATTCTTTATGTACCACGTACAACTTTCACGTTTCACGCATCACGTTTTACTCGTTACTTGTCACTCATTATTTGTTCCCTAAAACTTCTTTAGTTCCTCTAAATCTTTTTCTTTGCCCATAGCAATCAGCCGGTCGCCCAGTTGCAGCGTTTCATCCGGCAGGGGAACAATCTGGTGTTCTTCGCCGCTCTCATCCACCCGCTTGATCATCAGCACATTTACCCCAAAACGGCTGCGGAAATCCAGCTCGCGCAGGGTTTTATTGGCAAAAGCCAGCGAGACCGGAATCTCGGCCATGGCATAGCCGTCCAAAAAAGCGATTTTCTGGGATTGTTCCACCATCTGCAAACTGGAGCCGGTCTCCCCCAGAAGATCGCGTTTCATCAACTCGCGGTTGTAGGCTTCGATGACGTCCTTGTAGTAGACAATCCCAATCACCTTTTGTCCGTTTTTCTGCTCAATCACCGGCAGTTCTTCCACGGTGTAGCGGCCGAAAATTTTCATCACACTATCCAGGGTGTCTTCCGGATGCACGGTGATGACATGGGGATTCATCAAGTCATGGGCGATCAGCAAATTGCCCAGGAGTTCCGTGCCCTGCATGTTTCGCCGCACATCGTCCAGGGTAAGCCGGCCCACCAGCTGCTCCCGGCTGTCGATGATAAAAAATTCGGCGTGGGGGGTATTGAAAAAAAGTTCGATCAGCTTTGAATAGGGCGTGGCGGAAGGGATAATCACCGGATCGTCGCGCATGATCTCTTTGACCGGGATGGTCCGGAGCACATTGACCTCCCGCCCCTGGAATAAATTAATCCCACGCCGCACTAACTTAAACGTATAGATCGATTCTTTATGCAGTTTGGTGGTCAGCAGCGTGGAGATCACGCAGGCAATCATCAGCGGCAGGATAATCTTGTAATCATTGGTCATTTCAAAAATGATCAGTATTGCCGTGATGGGGGCATGGGTTGTACCGGCGACCAGTGCGCCCATCCCCACCAATGCGTATGCGCCCGGGTGGGCCATAAAGGGCAGATATTGGCCCAGGAAGGCGCCGAAAAAACCGCCGGTCATGGTTCCGATAAAGAGCGAAGGAGCAAACACCCCGCCCGAACCGCCAGAGCCCAGGCTCAGGGATGTGGCCAGAATTTTAGCAAATACCAGCAGCAGCATAGTTTGCCAGAGCAGCTTTCCATACATGGCATTGACCATGGTGTGATAGCCGATTCCAAAAATCTGCGGCACCCAGATTCCCAGGATGCCCAGCAGCATGCCGCCGATAGCCGGCTTGAGAATTTCGTGGATTTTCAGGGCGTCGAAAAAATCTTCCAGCCAATAGAGCACCTTGATGTACAACAGCGAGATCAGCCCGGCAAACAGGCCCAACAGCGCGTACAGGCCCAGTTCATAGGGAGAGAAAAGTTCATAGGACGGCACGGTAAAGGCGGGATGGTCGCCCAGGAAGCTGCGGGATATGGCCGTGGCGATCACCGAACTGATCACAATGGGGCTGAACTGCATCACGGCAAAATCCCCCAGGATAATCTCGACGCTGAACAGCGCCCCCGCCACGGGAGCGTTAAAGGCGGCGGCAATCCCTCCGGCGGCCCCGCAGGCGACAAAGAGCCGCAGCCGTTGCGGATTGACCCGCCAGATTTGCCCGACAGTGGAGCCCAGGGAGGAGCCGATCTGAATCACCGGCCCTTCCCGGCCGACCGACCCGCCGGTGCCGATGCAAAGCGCCGAGGCGATCAGCTTGGTAATGGCCACCCGCACCCGGATAATCCCGTTGTGAAGCGCAATGGCCTGCATCACCTCGGGAACCCCGTGCCCTTTGGCTTCCCGGGCCATATAGTATACCACTATCCCCACCAGCAGGCCGCCCACTGCGGGGATTCCGATTTTGAGATAAACGGGGATTTGAAGAATATGGTCTATGGGAAATTCGTTGGCGCCCCAGGCCGTTCTCTCTACAAGCCGGATTACATACTGAATCCCGATTGCACCGAACCCGGCCAGCATCCCGATGATCACCGCCATGACCACGATAAAAACGTACTCGGTAGAGCGGAATTGCAGCAGCGTGCGAAACAGCCGGTTTTTAAAGTATCGAAAGCGGCTTCGGATGAATGGGCGTACCTGCATAAATGACGGGCCGTTATTTTAATTTTTGGATGGCGTCAATATCGGCGTTAGCGCCTAAAATAACCAGGATATCACTGCTTTTGACCACATAATCGCCGTCGGGCAGCATAATTGTTTTTACCGGCACGGTTTCCCGCACCAGGATCACCTGCACCCCGTATTGTCGGCGAATATCCAGGTCTTTAAACGACTTTCCTTCCCAGCTTGTCGGCGGGGCAATTTCCACAATACTGTAATCTTCACCCAGGGTGATGAAATCGAGCAGGTTGGTGGCTTTGAGGGTCTTGGCCAGGCGCTCAGCCATGTCGCGCTCCGGGAAGATGATTTCCGTCGCCCCGACCCGGTCCAATATTTTAGCATGGTCTGCCGTGAAGGCTTTGGCGATAATCTCCTGCACACCCAGTTCTTTTAAGTGCAGGGTAATCAGGATGCTGGTGTCGATGCGCTCGCCCACGCTGACCACCACGTAATCAAAAGAATCCAGGGAGAGGCTTTTCAGGGTTTCCCGGTTGCGGGCGTCGGCGATGACCGCTTTTTTTACATAATCTTTTACCTCGCCAACGGCCTGCTCATCAATGTCAATCGCCAGCACATCGACATCGTGCTCTGAGAGGTACTTGCACAAGTAGGAGCCAAAACTGCTTAGCCCGATCACCGCCACCGAATCGATGCGGTTGCTTTTAGACTTATCCGACCAAAACATTTTCTTCCGCCAATTTATATGGAACTTTATCTTTATGGCCCAGGGCTAATGCCAGGGTAAGCGGGCCTACCCGGCCAATGTACATCAAGGCCGTGATGATGAGTTTCCCTTCCGGGGATAACAGGGGCGTTATTCCCAGGGAAAGCCCCACCGTGGCAAAGGCAGAACTGACTTCGAACAGCATTTCCAGGAACATCCCCCGGCTTTGCAGGTGGGAGATTTCCGCCAGTTCGGTGCTCAGCAGCAGCAAAGTAGCCGCAATGATGATCACCAGGGCAAAAAAGGCGATGGAGATCGAACGGGCCACAATGGAATCAGGAATACGCCGCTTAAAGATATTTACATATTGCTGGTTACGAAACCGGGAAATGACAAAAGCAAAATTAACTATAAACGTGGTGGTTTTCACACCTCCGCCGGTGGAACCGGGCGAGGCTCCGATAATCATCAGAACGATCATTACAAACAGGGCCGGGTTGGAAAAGTGATTTAGTTCCAGGGTATTGAATCCGGCGGTACGGGTCGTGATTGATTGAAACAGGACGGCCATGACCCGGGTGGGAAAGGGGGCGGCGCTGAGCGTGTTTTGGTACTCCAGCGCCCAAATGGCCGTCGCGCCAACCAGGATCAGCCCCAGGCTGACCGAGAATACCAGGCGGCTGTGCAGCGAGAGGCGTCGGCCGGGGCGCCGGCGTCTGCGCATCAGCTCGTACAACACCACAAACCCCAGGCCGCCTAAGACAATTAAGATCATCAGGGTCAGGTTGATCACCGTGTCGCCCCGGTAGCGCATAAAGCTGTCCGGGAACAAGGCAAATCCGGCGTTGCAGAAAGCCGAAACGGAGTGAAAGACGCCGTAGTAAATGGCCTTCGGCAGGGGCATATCCAGTGCAA
>JAJRYW010000489.1 GCA_024275555.1 Calditrichota bacterium
AGAGATGATTCGCCGCCGGGTCTTGCCGGACCAGCGGCTGCGCACCACCCGCAGTTCCGTATCGAGCCATCTCCGCAAGATAATCCCGGTTCGTAAAAGCTGGATTCTCCCCATCTTAATCGCGGCGCTGCTGCTCTACCTGGGGCGGCGGCTCGGGCAATTCCGCCGGAGACCGGCCGGCAATGTTGCCGGCGTTTTGCGCACCGGAACACCCGCCCCGGCCAGCACCAAAACGGCCCCGCCCGAAATAATCCGCTCCTCAACCGCGGCGAAAAGAGCTCCGCAAAGGCTGGACCTGGATATTCAGATGATTCGCTACCGGCGTGATCACCTGGTCAGTTATGGATTTGACGCTGGCCGACTGACCTCCCCGGCGATGAAAGCATATTTCCGGAAGCTCCATTCCCAAACGCCCTACCTGGTGCGCGCCGCCAAATTGGAGCACCTCAAGAATGATTATAAAGCGCTCTTCGAAGAATATCTGCTGGGGGCCCGGGAAAGCCGGTCTGCCAAGCTGGATTTCCAGGCAGAATTGATCGACCTGGGAAAGCGAATTTACCGCTATTTCGGGCTGCGCTCTGCCTTGCAACAGGTGTTCGAGTGCCTGGCTGAAGAACCTTTTCATCTAACCATCATCACCGAAAAGCTGGATATCCCCTGGCCGTTTGCCTATGCGGATGAGCACAAACTATTCTTATGCGAAGCCGCCTACCTGGGCGTGGTAGGGAAAACCGTCCCGGGAGAGAGAGAGGGCGCGCCGGGGCCGGCCGCCGGGCCCCCGCAAGCAATTTTGTTCTGCGGCCGTCTTTCCGAAAAAGAACACTGCCAGGCCGGCTTAGAGGCGGAAATCCATGGGATTCATAAACTGCTGAGCAAGATGGGCATAGAGGCAACCGTCATCCGGAATGACAGCGACGCCTTCTTTGAGGCGCTGCTCCGGAATCAACCCCGGGAAAAGAACCTGAGGCTGATCCATTACGCCGGTCATCTGGAAGATTTTGCCCTTGTTGCCGCCGAGACGGATGTGCTCTTGCCCGGGCAACTATCGGAAACCTTCGGGCTGCGTTTCGAATCGGAGCCGCTGGTATTCCTTAACGGGTGCCGGGGATTTTCTGTCGAGAACTGGGGAACAGCCGGGGGCAATTTAGTCAACGAATTTTTGTCCTGCGGGGCGGCGGGCTGCATTGCCGCCGAATTTCCGGTGGAAAGCAGCGCCGCGGCAAAACTGGCCCTCTCTTTTTACAGCCGCCTGGCCCGGGGAGAAAGCATCGCCACGGCCCTGTTTCACACCCGGCTGGAGTTGAAGAAACTGCTCGCCAAATCCGCGGCCCCGGGGGGCATGACGCTGACCCCCTACATGTATCATTATTTTGGAGAACCGGATCAATATTTATGGAAATCTTAGCCGCCTGTATAAAAGCCCCGGTTTGAACCGTCAAAGAAATAGATGTGAAGCTGTTTCCGGTTCGCAATGCACCTGGGGATAACCGGCTGCTGCTATTATCAATGGAAAAGAAGGATGGGAACGATGCCAACACAGCAATCCCAATGTTTGACTACCCCGGAAATTCTGCTGCTGCTTTTTCCGGAAAACCTGGAGGCTGCCCGGCGGGAGCATTTTTCCGCTCATCTGAAACAGTGCGACAAGTGCCGCCGCAAATTGGCTGAGTTTGATACGACCCTGGCCGTACTCCGGACAGCAAACCAAATCGACTGCCAGAAATTTTGGGACGCCGCCGCCAACGGGGAACGCGCCCGGACGGGCGACGATCATCCCCACCTGGCCGAGTGTCCTCAATGCGCCTAGGTGTGGAGAGTGATTCATGCGCTGCTGCCGCCGGCGGTGGAAGCCGGGCAAGAAATCCCCATACCGGCGCACCTGGAACAGTCCATTCTCAAAGCCGTCAACCGTAAATTAAAGACGCGGAATAGAATATCTGCCATAGAAAAGGTTGAGGGGCTGATAGAGGTGTGGATTGCCCGAACGCGGTTTCGGCTGTTCCCGCCGGAAGCGTCTTATATATTGCGCGGTGAACCGGCCTCAGGCGAATTGATCCGCATCGATCATCCCGGCGGCGATTTGCTTGTGGAAACTTCCATGCCGGGTCTGCTGGTGGAGTTGTACTCGGAACGCCGCAAGTACCTGGATAACGCCGAATCCGGCCCGGACGGGCGGGCTGTTTTTGCGGATATCGGGGCCGGTGTGTACTATGTGCGGATAAAAGGCTACCAACTGGCCGAAGAATAATCGAATTTTTGCCGTATAAAAAGGTGCTGTTATAAACCCTGGAAACCAAGGTCATTTCGAACGAAGCAAAGCGCAGAGAGAAATCTGTGGGTTGCAGATTTTTATAAACGCTACATAGTTTTATCTACCGATAGATTTCTCACCCATCCCGGGATTCGCCTGTCTGCCGCAGGCAGGAAATGACATTGCTTTTTTGCCCTCTCCTCGTCGACAAATTAACATTTGGCGACGCCATAGCACCGGAAACCTCCTGTTTCGTTGTACTGGGGTAGCTGCTATTCTGCAAAACCTACCGAT
>JAJRYW010000490.1 GCA_024275555.1 Calditrichota bacterium
ACTTAGCAGTTGGAGAGTCCTCGATTGATATCCACGTAAAACCAAAGGTTCCGTGTATGAAACTGTGGCCAAGCATGAATTTTCCTCAAACGAGAACTTTCGAATAGGAAATCACTAAGAATTTCGAAAACTGACCAAAAAATAACCGAACCGTCAGATTAGAGATTAGAGATTAAAGAGAGATCATTCCGATTAAAAAACAGATGAAGTCGTTGCGAACATACACTTTCTTTTTTTTCCTTACGCTCCCGTTGTTTGCCCAGCAGCAACATCAATTCCCGATTCTGATTGAGCGGGTGGAGCTGGCCGGCAACCGCACCACCAAGGCAGAGGTTATTCTCCGCGAAATCCCGTTTACCTTCCCGGATTCGCTGAGCCTGGAAGATTTGCAGTTGATCCAGAACCGGGTCACCAATCTGCTGCTGTTCAACCTGGTGGAGTTAGCCATCCTGCCCGAGGGACGCAAAAATGTGCTGCTGATTCATGTCACCGAAAGCTGGTATATCTATCCCGTGCCGATTTTTTTCATCAACGACCGGGAGTGGGACCGCATCAGCGTGGGGTTCCAGGTGAGCCACCTTAATTTCCGGGGCATGCACGAGTTGCTCAGCGTGGGCGGCTGGCTGGGGTACAACCCGACCTTTTTTATTAATTACGACAACCCCTGGGTAGGCAAGAAAACCCGTTTTATTTTTGGTTTCAGCCTCTTTGGCAAGTGGGTCAGCAACCGTTTTTTTGATGTTCGGGAACAGCACCTGGGCGGGCGAATCAGCATCGGCAAGCGCTTTAGCCTTACCCAGAGTATGCAGCTTACTTTTTCGCTCCGGCGGATTGCCTTTCCGGATAACTATCGCGATCTGAGCGTCTCCGGGGACGGCAGTGACATCGTTCCCAAACTGACGGTTAACTACCGCCTGGACCACCGCGACCTGGTTGAGTATCCCCGCAGCGGCTACCTGGTCAAATACCAGCTGACCCGCGCCGGATTTACCAGCAGCCAGCCCCGTTTCTGGCGGTTTGTTCTGGATCATCGCGCCTACCTGAAACTCTCGAAACGCGTGAGCGTGGGCGGGCGGAACCTGCTCCGGCTCAACGCCGGCAAACTGCCGATTTACGACCGGATTTTTCTGGGTTATTTTCACCGGGTGCGCGGTTATTTTACCCGGCGTTTCACGGCTCAAAATTATATGCTGCAAAATTACGAGATGCGCATCAGCCTGCTGCCCCTCAAATACCTTTCCTGGAAAAGTGCGCCGATGATGCCCGCTTTTTTTCAGCAATTAAAATATGGGGTTAGCCTGGCCCTGTTCATGGATAGCGCGGTCTTGTGGGACCGCCGGGAGCAGCTCAGCCTCAGAAACCATTTTACCGGATTTGGCGCGGGACTCCACTTCCATCTACCCTACATTTACCTGCTGCGTCTGGAACACGCCTGGAATGATGTGGGGGACCGGGAATGGATTATTGACGCCCAGGTCTCATTCTAACCCCTCTGCCGGATAATATGGATTTCTTTTACGCCGAAGCACTCAACGAAACCGATCAAACCATCCTGCTCTGCGCGGATGAGAGTCGTCATCTGCAGAAAGTATTCCGCAAACGCCCCGGGGAGCGTATTTTTCTGAGCAACGGCAATGGAGGGATCGCCGAGGCGACCTTTTTAGAACGTCAGCGGAATCAGATTATCTGCCGGGTTGACTCTTTCCGCCATATTCCGCCCTCTTTGCCCCGGCTGATCACCGTGGCAGTGGGAGTCATTCGTCCCAACCGTCTGGATTGGGCGGTCGAGAAACTGACCGAGTTGGGCGTGGGGCATATTCAGCCGCTGCACACCCGCTATACCGATGCACGCAGTTTCAAAGCCGGGCATATACGGAACGTGGCCGTCAGCGCCATGAAGCAGAGCCGCCAGGCCTACCTGCCGCAAGTCTCCTCTCCCCTGCCCTTCTCGGATTGGCTGCACCGCGGCTTTGCGGATGACAGCGTGCGCCTGCTGGCCCACCTGAATCCGGAAGCGCGTCCTGTCCATGAAATTGAAATCGGCAGCCTCCGGCCCATCTGCATCGCAATTGGCCCGGAAGGCGGGTTTTCTGCCGAGGAGATAGAGATGGCCCGGGAGTCCGGCTTCCGCTTAATCAGCCTGACCGATACGGTGCTGCGCTCGGAAACCGCCTGTGTAGCCGCCGTATCCCAACTGTGGATGCGATTTAATGATTCCGGGAATCAAAAATAATTTTGATGAATTTCCCGTCGCGCATTATATTGCCCGTATCAGATGACGATGGAAACGGAACTGTTCATTTTCGTAGAGGAGCGCACTGATGAGTTGTTTGTTTTGTAAAATCATTGACGGCGAGATTCCCTCCCGCAAAGTGTATGAAGACGAGCAGGTTTTCGCCTTCCACGATGTGAATCCCCAGGCCCCGGTGCATGTGCTGATTATTCCCAAAGAACACGTGGCAAAAATAGCAGATTTAGATGGCAACCAGGCCGCGCTGATCGGCCGCCTGTTCCACGCCGCCAACCGGATTGCCAAAGACCTGGGGATTGCCGACAGTGGCTACCGGCCGGTAATTAACAACGGCCGGGACGCTCATCGAACCGTGTTTCATGTTCACCTGCTTTTACTGGGCGGGCGGAGCATGG
>JAJRYW010000491.1 GCA_024275555.1 Calditrichota bacterium
CCATAGTAAGCTTGGCAACCAGCACCGCCCCGGCCTCCTCCAGGCGGGAAACCACCACCGCGTCCCGGTCAATCACTTGATCTTTGTAAGGCGCGGCCCCCCAGGTGGTCGGATAATCCCGGGTAGCCAGCAAATCCTTTACGCCAAAAGGAATCCCGTGCAGCACCCCACGATATTTCCCTGCGGCAAGTTCCGCATCCATTTTGCGGGCTTGCCGCAGAGCACGCTCTTCGGTCAGGGTGATGACGCACTCCAGCTTCGGCCCGTATTTTTTGAGCCGGGCCAGGAAAAACTCGGTTAATTGTTCCGAGCTGATTTGCCCGGATTTGACCAGGGCGGCCAATTGCGGGATGGAGTAAAAGGCCAGGTCATCGCTGTTGGCGGGCATTTTCACAGTTCCGGGATTGCTAAAGCGGAAGGGCTGTTTTTCCCGCTGGAACTCAAATCCGCGCGGCAAAGGATTGAATTGCAGCGCCGGCATGATGCGGTTATCCAGCGGGACGCTCCAAAGTTTGGCATAATTTTTCCGCAAATCCAGCAAATCCGGGAGCATACTATCGCGTTCGGCGTCGGTAAACTCCAGGCCAATCAGCCGTTCCGCGTGCCGAACATCTTCCGCGGTAATCTTTGTTTGCTCTGTCTTTTCCTGGGCCCGAACGCCCGGGTAAAGACCCGGTATGATGAACATCAGGATAAAAATAATGGTCCATTTAGGGAACATAACGCCTCCAACGGTTAATCAAAATCGGGGGAATTTAGCACAAACCAGGGAAATATCCAGCGGGATCACTCTTCTTTGCTTTCCTGCCAGGGCCAGGTCAATTCCCGCCATTGCGGCCCCGGGGATAGTTTGCTTACCTGGGTCAGTATTTGATCGATGAGGCCGAAGACCTCCGGGGAAGCGGCTTTTTCCCGGAAACACTCCCGAAGCGCAGCCAGGTAATTCTGCTCCGAACCGGCATAGCTAAGCGGCATGCGTTTGCGCCGCTTCCGGGCAAAGTTAGTTTGATCCCGGTGCAGCGGATCGTAGAGTTCGTTGAGTGAACCGCTCATAAGATGCCGCCCGGTTCGCAGGCTGCCGGCCAGCGCTGCGGCCGGATCAGCCGCGTCGCCCTGGCCAAAAAAGACAAAGCGCCCGGGAGGAATTTTCAGCCCGACACAAATGGCGTAGTACCGCAGCGCCTTAAACGGCCAGCTAATCACCCCGATCCGCTGCGGCCAGCGCCGGTAAGCGGCGTAAAAGTTCAGCAGGGAAAAAAACAGGTTTTCAAAACTGTCCCGGGCAAAGTTCTCCAGGAGGATTGGTTTGGGGGGTGTATCGGGATGATTTTGCCGGATAAATTCCATCATTCCCCCGGCCTCGGAATTCCGCAGGGGCGGCAGCAGGTTGGGACGAGTATAGCCCCCGCTCAGCATCAGCGCCTCCCAGTCGGGACCGGAGAGCAGTTGCAGCGCCAGGCCGAGTTGGGTTTCCAGCGCCGCTTCTTCGCCGCGATAATGCCCATGCCAGCCGCCGTCCTGGAAAATCCCGTGGCCGGGTAAAATCAAAAGGTTTCCGGGTGAGGACATGGCAATCTCCTGCTAAGTGGGTTAAGATATATCCTTTGCCAGGGTTAACCGGATCATCGAGGTGCTTCCTGTTTTTCCAGTCATTTATCCGGTGTATCCGGTCAAATAATTTTCAACAACCTACTTACTGACGGTTCGGTTATTTTTTGACCGGTTTTCGAAATTCTTGGTGATTTCCTATTCGGAAGTTCTCGTTTGGGGAAAAATTCATGCTTGGCCACAGTTTCATACACAGAACCTTTGGTTTTACGTGGAAATCAATCGAGGACTCTCCAACTGGTAAGTTTCCGGATGATAGCCGGAAAACAAAAAAATGGGCGCATGTCAAATTGCACAATGGAAAGCCGTTAAAACGGCTATGTAATAATTTCTTTCTCATTAACACCGCCCCGGTAGCCGGGGCAGGTGTTAATGAGATCTTGCAGCGATCATTTAACCGTTTCAAC
>JAJRYW010000492.1 GCA_024275555.1 Calditrichota bacterium
CGATTACCGCGCAGTTGACAAAAATATTCTGATTCTTGAGCGGCTCAAGCAGTTTGTTTAAATGCTTCTCGGTCTCTTCCCAGCCGTTTTTGCTGACGGTAAAGGCGAAGAGGCTGCCGGAGGGATGGGTGATATCCCGGATAAACAGGAGCGGCCCGGCCCAGACTTTAGGATCATCGACCGGCAGCAGTAAATCCGGCTTCCAGGAAACCTGGCGCCGGGGGAATTTGGCGGCAATGCGTGAAGCGCGTTCGGCCAGCACCAAGAACATCCCGCCGCGGATATCGCCGGATTCGGCCGTCAGTCCCCGCCGGGTTAGCCAGATATAAAGCGCCGCAATAATAAAAATGGCCACCGCGCTGAAAACCGGATCGATTAAGAACATGACAAAAGTACATCCGGCCGCCCCGTAAAAAGAGACAAACCGGGGGATTTTCAAGGTGGGCCGAAAGCTGATGATCTTCATACTCTGCTGAATAAACACAACCAGGTTGAGCATCCCGTAGGTGATCAGGAAAAACATGGTGATCAGGCTGGCCAGCACATTCAGTTCTCCAAAGATAAGCGCCAGGACAATGAAAAGCCCGGTAAAAACGATGGCATTGGTGGGCTCGTTGGCAGCGGATTTTTTTGCGAAAAATTTAGAGGCCGGTACGGTGCCGTGTTCGGCCAGCGCCTGCAGAATACGCGGCGCCCCCAGGATGCTTCCCAGCGCCGAGGAAAAGGTCGCTGCCAAAATACCCAGGGTAACAATCAGCGGCACACTGGACTTCTCCACCATCACCAATTGATTGTGGAGCAAATCGGTAACGGGAATATTGCGGGCCATGAAAAAGACCAAAACGAGGTAGACGATCAAGGTTAGCCCAACCGCCCACAAAGTGCCCGATGGGATCGATTTACGCGGATCTTTTAGATCGCCGGACATATTTGCCCCGGCCATAATCCCGGTGACCGCGGGAAAGAACACCGCAAAAACCTCCCAGAATCCGGCGCTGGTTTCAAACTCGCCGATCAGGGGGATGCTTTCCGGCGCACTCCCTTTCATGGTAAAAAAGGACACCAGCGAAGCGGCAATCAGGGCCATGATGACATATTGAGTGCGGATGGCAAACTGGGTGCTGACCACCGATATTATCAGCAAAATTGCCCAGGTGGTGATCTCCACGGCCAGGTAGTTGTGTTCCGGAAAGAGACTCACCCAGCCTTCCGTAAAACCAATGATATACAAAGCCGTAGAGAGTGTTTGAGAGACATAGAAAGGAATCCCGACGCTTCCGCCGGTTTCCAGGCCCAGCGATTTGGAAATAATGGAATACGCGCCCCCGGCCCCGATTTTGATGTTGGTGGTGATCGAGGCCATGGAAAGGCTGGTGGCGATGGTAATTGATTTGGCCAGCAAGACAATGGCAATGGCGCCGATCAAGCCGGCATTGCCAACCACCCAGCCCAGGCGCAGATACATAATCACGCCCAGGATGGTCAACACAGTTGGTGAGAAGACCCCTCCCCA
>JAJRYW010000493.1 GCA_024275555.1 Calditrichota bacterium
CTATCGAATTCGCCGTGACTATCAGACCATCACAGATAAACAAATACGGCTCGATGCAGCGGAATTATATTATCACGGCGATACCAGCTTAGTAACTGCATCCGACCTGGTAAATATTCGTCAGCAATATCAGCGTGACTGGGAGGAGTGGCCGGTACAATACGGCGCGCCGTATTATGATCTGAACGGCAATGGCCAGTATGATCCGCAAAACGGAGAGACTCCCGGTTTTGCCAATGGAGACCAGGTTGTCTGGCTGGTCTGCAATGATCTGAATGAAGAACGAGCAAGGTCAACATTGGGCTCACCTTCCATTGGTCTGGAAATTCAAATAACCATGTGCGCCTACAAAGCGCAGAATTTTGCTTTAAGCGATGTTATTTTACAACGGTACCTGATCATCAACAAATCAGGATTTTCAATTGATTCACTATATCTTGGGCGCTGGTCTGACCCGGATATCGGAATTTATTATGACGATTTAGCAGGATGTGATACATCTCTTGGTCTGGGTTATGTTTACTCCGGATACGCCACGGATGCAGATTTTCAAGCCATAGGACTTTTTCCACCCGCGGCAGGCTATGCACTGATGCAGGGTCCCATAGTTCCTTCAACAAATGACAGCGCTTTTTTTAATGGCGCCTATCGCACCGGATATAAAAATCTTCCGATGACTTCCTACATCGGCTATTCAGGATCTTTTGAATTTATTGGGGATTATGACGGAACACTTTCCTTTTATAACGCCTTGAACGGTTTTTGGTTTACGACCGATCTGGCTAATCCAACCCCTCTGTTGATCCGCTCCGGCCCCTATGCCGGGCAACCAACCAAATTTGTTTTCAGCGGCGACCCGGTCACGGGACAAGGCGACATCGATGGAACGGGAAATTATTGGTACCCGGGAGACCGGCGGATGCTTCTTTCCAGCGGCCCGATCACCATGCAGCCCGGAGACAGCCAGGAGGTCGTCTACGCCCTGGTGGTAGGGGCCGGCGCAAAAGCCTATCCCTATGCGGTTGAAACATTGCGACTGAACACCCGCATGGTAAAACAGGAATTTCCCAATTTTGACCGGGCTCTGCATGTCCCGCCTGCGCCCCAGGTGAACGCTGTCTCTTTTAACAGCAAGGTGGTGCTCGATTGGGGCAAAAACGCACAACTGCTTCAGGAAATTGAACGGGAAGATTTGCCGGGAAACTACTTTTTTGAAGGCTACAACGTTTACCAGCTTCCCACAGCCGATGCACCGCTTGAAGAAGCCGTACTTATCAAAACCATCGACAAGGAGAGCCCGCCCCGGATAATCTTAGGCTACAAACGCAATCCGGTAACCGGCATCTATGAATACACAGCGGTCGCTCTCGGCAGCGACATCGGTATTCAACACTACTGGGAGATCGAAGAAGACGCCCTCACCGGCCAGCCTTTTGTTGATGGAGAGACCTACCATTTTGCCGTCAGCGCCTACCGCTATACCCCGGCGCCGGGCGCACCTTTTCCGGTGGTGGAGTCGGAATTGGGGCGGGTGAGCGTGCGGGTGCTCAACAACAATCCCGGTTACAGTAATTTAACCGGTCACAATGTGGCGGTAACTCACCAGGGCTTCAGTACCGGGAAAGTTACTGTTACCGTGGTTGATCCGGCAAAACTGACCGGGCACAGTTACCAGGTCGGTTTTGATGAACAGCAGCGCTGGAGCCTCACCGATCTGACCAGCGGTGAGATAAAGTTAGCCAACCGGCCTCGCCTCTCCGGCAGCCGGGCTTTCCCCACCGTAGACGGCCTCCTGGTTTCCGTCTTCGGCCCGGACAGCACCGACCTGAAAGGCTGGGATTCCAACGGCAACCGCTGGATCAGCGGCAACAACTGGGGCGGGAGGCAGTTCTTCGGCGGACTGGACACCGGCCGGCGGATGTGGGGTTCCGCCCTGGATAACGACGACCTGGTTCCCCTGCACCTGGAATTTCAGGGTGAAGACCAGGTGAACCAGAACGGATTTATTGGGCGTGGGGCCGTCTACCGGGAAGATTTGGGTTTCCAGTTTGACGCTGTCGGCGAGCTTCCCCTGGCCGCTTTCGATGTGCTAAATCCCGATCAGCCCCGGCGCACCAATGTGCTCTTTGTAGAAAACGACACCCTGGCCCCGGCCAACCGCCTCTGGGATATGGGCTGGGACGGCAACCAGTTTCCCGGGGAGATCGGCGCCGGCGAACGGCTGTTTTTTATGAAAAGCGATTACGATCCCGCCAACCCGCTCTACAGCAGTTCCAATTTACAGGCCGATGCGGATCAGTTGGACATCCTTTACATCATCTGGCCCAAAGAACGCGGTTCAAGAGACTATTTGATTGCGGAATTCACCATGGATATTTTTGTCGATCTGGTGAATACACCAGGGGATGTTTTTCTTTTCACCGCACCGGCCGCGCCGGCCATCCCCACGGTTTTTCGGCTGGATTATAACTTCCCCAACCCTTTCAATATCTCCACCACCTTTCGCTACCAGCTTCCGGGGCGGGGGCGGGTTATGCTGGACATCTACAACCTGCTCGGCCAGCATGTGGCCCGCCCGTTAGACGCTTTCCGCAACGAGGGCAGTCATCAATTCCGCTGGGACGCCGGGAACTTAGCCAGCGGAATGTACATCTACCGGCTCAGCACGCCCTTTGGCAGCGCGGACGGGAAGATGTTGCTGGTGAAGTGAGGCGCATTGTCCGGCTAGCGACAAGGCGGCCGTTTTTTCAACCAGCGGCCGGTCAGGCGCGCTCGCCTTTACCCGGGCGCTCCCGATCTGTTGTATTAATCCCGGCGAGATCCGGATATCGAACATGTTTTTTCCCGGTTGATACTATTAAGGAGCCTTTGGTTGCCCCGGCAATTTCCACGGCAGCGTCAATAATCAAGTTAAAGGTTTTCCGGGCGTTCCGGGTAGAGGTGATGGGGTAAAACGGTTGGTAGAGCAGGTAATAACCACTGCGTCTGCGGGCGGCTTCCGGGGAAGAGCGGATCGCCTGCGGGAAGATAGGGA
>JAJRYW010000494.1 GCA_024275555.1 Calditrichota bacterium
CTGTTTTGATTTTGTCATTCCCAGTTTACCCCGTTGGGGCATGTCTTTAGCGGGAATCCACTTTTTTCGTGTAGTAGAGTCCCGATTATAGACGCGTGAATAAATTCGAGAAGACCGCCGGTTCTCCGGAATGCGGCTACCGGGCCAATCTATATTCGCGGATTAATTCACGCCTCTACAAAACATTCCCCGGCGCGCCGGGACAGGCAGGGAATGTCAGGAGTCATGAAAACAGTGAGTTTTTGCAATCAATGAGATAGAACTTAACAGCCCTGGGGATTAAGGGGGGACATTACCATTGCATGAAGGCAACCACACAAATACATTTCATCTTTTCGGAAACTAATTCACGTCTCAATAAAATTATAGAACGGATGTCATTTCCTGCCTGCGGTAGACAGGCGAACTCCAGGGATGGAGAGAGAAATCTGTAGCCAGTCGATACTATCCTGATTAATTCATAAATTACTCACCCCGGCTGGCCGGGGCTAAAACGCAAAGAAACAACATATTAGAAAAAAATCTAAAAAAAATTTAGTTCTTGAATCTCTGTTCCAATATATTTTTGAACTTCGCTTTTTTCAATACTTTGCGGCTTTGCGTCTTGGCGTGATGAATTATTCAGGCTATATTTACTGAAATACCTGAAAGTTAAGGAGGAGTTTCGAGTGTTAACAGATTTCTTCTCCCCGATGAATCGGGGAAGCCGCGGCAACGCCATCCCTTTGGGAAAATGACACAAACAAGCTAAACAGATACAATTGGCCGGGAATAGGGTCAAATATCAATCTATATTCGCAACGAAAAACCGTGTTTTCGAACTTGAAAAAAATTTAAGCAAACCGGGGATGTCGTGCCACAGTAAATCCTTAGCTGCAGAGCAAGAAAATGGGCGCAGGGAAAGCCGACTGGTGAGCGATATGAGCGATATTGTTTGACGCTTTTTAGAGTGTTCTTGCCTTACCCTGGATAAATAGCGCTCATAACGCTCACTATTGCGGCAGGACTCTTCAGCACCCTGCTTGATTCAGCGCAGCTATATCACGGATTGCCTGTCATAATTTACACCCCTCCATATTTCCGGTTTGTTCTTTTTTACCCATTCCAAAATCTATTTCCCGGTTTGTTTTCAGGGCCGGATTAATTACCTTTCCCCGCCAGTTGCGGCAATTTCATTCTATTGTGATATAAACAGTAACATCAGGCAATGAGGTGAATATCATGGCGCGGCGATTCTTTTTCCAGCTTTTCTTTTTTGCCGGAGTGGTTTGTTTCGGGCAAACCATCTACCCCTCGCTTCCGGATTACACTTCGAATGCGCTGGGTTACTTTGCCACAGGGTTGGGGATTGCCGACATCAACCAGGACGGCTGGGATGATATTATCACCGCCAACGGCAACGATATGGCCCGTCAACCGGTGACCGTTTACTACAACAACGGCGATGGAACATTCCCCGCCAACCCCTCCTGGAGCAGCAGTGATGTAGATTATCACGGTCACCTCTCCGTGGGGGATATTAACGGCGACAATTTGCCGGACCTGGCCGTCTCGGTATTCCTGGGGCCGGGCGGATTCAACCAGGCGGGACATGTCAAAGTCTACCTGAACCAGGGAAACGCCCTGGAAAGCACCCCTTCCTGGCGCAGCGGAGATGATCTGTTCACCTTTTCCTGCGCACTGGGGGATGCGGACGGCGACGGCGATTTGGACTTAGCCGTGGCAGGGGGGCAACCGTATAATATCGGCATCGGACCGTATCTAACCTATGGGCGGGTCTACTATAATCAGAATGGAATTCTGGACAGCCTGCCCGGCTGGCAATCCACCGTTACGATGGCCGCGCTGGACGTCGGTTTTGCCGATCTGGATAACAACGGCTTTCTTGATCTGGTTTTCGCTAACCATCTAACTCCTAATTATATTTTTTTAGCCGATTCACTGGGGCAGCTAGCAAGCGCGCCCAGCTGGTCATCCCAGGATGCTGATTATCATGCCAATTCGCTTACTTTTGCCCACCTGGATGGCAATGACTATCTCGATGTAATTATCTCGGACAACAATCAATTAGGCGGCCAGGGCCGTTTTAAAGCCTACCTGTTCAACGGGCCGCCGACCGGGCAAAGTCAACCCGGCTGGCTATCCGCAACCGGGGGATTCGGTTCGGCGGTGCTGGCCGAGGATTTGACCCTGGATCAATACCCGGATTTACTGGCCGGCCGCTGGTGGGGAGCCGTGCAGTTGTATCGCGGCTCCCTGTTTGGATTGGAAACCAATCCTTTCTGGAGCTCCGCTACCGGCTCGGTTGTAGAGGCCTACGCCCTGCGCGACCTGGATCAGGATCACCATTTTACCAAACTTGTGGAAATAGTGGTTGATCAGGACTCCGGCCATGTGGTTTATTTGCCCGACGTCCAGGTGGAGCAACTGGTGCAGGTTTCTTTAAACGGCCGGCTGCTTATCCCCGGGCAGGATTTTTGTTCTACACCGGATGACCACTGGATATCGACGGTTGCTCCACTGCAGGCGGGGGATACCTTGCGGATTCATTATATTGCCTCGTACGACCGCGACCTGGTCGTCTCCAACTGGGACAACAACATCGGCAACTATATCTTTTACAATCAACTTAATCCGACCGCTGTTCATACAGCCGCTTCGGAGACTCCGGTGTTGAGCGTGTCGGCGTTTCCCAATCCCTTTAATCAGCAATGCCGGTTCCGGATTGAACTTCCGCAGGCTGCACCGGTGAAAATCACCATTTTTGATTTGAGCGGGCGCAGGGTAACCACGCTTTCCAGCGGCGCTGTGATCTCCCGGGAATACGAGCTGGTGTGGGATGGAACCGGTCAGGGCGGCCTCGAATTGAGCAGCGGAATTTATTTCTACCGGGTTGCCTGGAAGGATCAGCAGCTTTTTAAGCAACTTTTCCTGATCCGCTAAGACGCTGATCCGGCCCGATTTCCAACCCTGAAAACTTCCCTATTTTGTAAGAACAGTTACACCCTTTCCGGCCTTCCTTGTGCTATGTTGTGCTCAACATGAGTTTAACTGCACTAAGTAGTAGAAAAATTCAACTCATAATTTAATTTTATTCAGGAGGCTTTATCATGCGTAAAACGATGTTTGTTTCAATATTGGCGGCCCTTATTCTCAGCGCCCTGGTTGTATTTCTGCAAGCCGGCGACGAAGGTCATCAGGCAATGAAGAAGGAGGCTATAACTATTGAGGGCACATTGGTGGACGCCAAATGTTACCTCAGCGCTGCGGTCATGGGTAAACCGGCCATGAATTTCGGCAACGACCACATGGTGCAAGGCAAAAACGGCAAGATGATGAGTATGGCGAATTGCGCCACTGCCTGCGCAAACATGGGCATCCCTGTTGCCGTGGTAGAAGGCGGCAAACCCGGCGGCAAGACCACCATCATCATTGCTCCGGCCGGCATGCTTGCACAGCATATGACCAAGAACGCCCGCGTAACCGGCAAGCTCACCGACGCCGGAATCGTGGCTATAAAAGTGGAAGTAAAGGAAAACGGCAAGTGGGTAGAAGCGCCCATTACCTCGATGATGTAATCCCGCCTTTTCGCTGGTCTTTTCGTAGCGGGGAGAGCATTTGTCTCTCCCCGATTTTATCCGCTTAAAACTATGTCAATCTGCCTGGTTGTAAACTCTGCTTACTTCTTTATAGAGGCGTGAATTAATCCGCGAATATAGATTGCTGCGGTAGCCGCATTCCGATTACCCGGAATGCGGCTACCGGAGAACCGGCAGTCTTCTCGAATTTATTCACGCGTCTATATTATCAC
>JAJRYW010000495.1 GCA_024275555.1 Calditrichota bacterium
CTCCGGTTGGTGCGTTTGCCGTTTAGGGGGATTATCGAGTTGCCGATGAGCCGCCTGGCAGCCCGGGGGATTGAGGCGTTGCCGCAATCCTTACGAGAGTCGGGACAAGCGGTGGTGGTGATTTGCCATCAAGGTGTGCGTAGCGCGCAAGTGACCCGTTGGCTGGAAAATTTGGGCTGGAAGAATGTCTGGAGTTTGGCTGGCGGCGTGGATGCCTATGCGCGGGAGATCGATCCTGCGATTGGTTTTTATTAAATAGAACCCGGCGCATCTCCCTGGGTTGGGAGCCGGGTTCCGTTCACATCTTTTAGCGGTCCTTCTCAACCTCGTAGTTGCAGAGTACAAAAGAACATCGCAGAATTGCGCCCTCTTCGATCAGGCACGATCCGCACATGGGGCAGCGGTGCTCGTCGCTGTCTTCGATCAGGAGAAGCGGTTGCATCGCTTCCAAATCAAGGTGCGCTTCAAATATACTCATCTCTACCTCCGTTTAGATTCTTAATTCCCTCAGTTGGATTCGGTTTTCTCCTCCGGGTTTATCGGGACAGCAGGCTCTCCATTGCCCACCCCTTTATTTAAAAACCGGAGATATTTCCCACTTCGGCAACTCTGTTAGAAACGTTTAAGGCATAATTTTTAAGAAGATAGAAAAATTGATCTTGCGCACGGGAGAACGGCTGGCGGGATTGGTTTAAGGGTGATCAAACGTGGGGAGGCTGACCGGATGAGCGACTGAGGATAAGTTTGATGAGGGCGCTGACGGATACCGGTTTCACGCCTCGCTGGCGGTTCTCCACGCCAATCTCGAAAGCAATTCTCCACTGCCGGAACAGGGTCGCATAGGCGCCCTTTAATCGATTGGCGGGATCGTAAATATTGGCGGCCTCGGAGGTGACCCCGTTTAGCTCGATGATTTTAAAATCACGCCCCTGCATGAGCGCTTGTGCCGAAGGCGTCTTGAGATCATAGCGCCCGAAATAGAAGCCATGGAACTGTCGGCTGATCCGGTCGATGGCCGCTTCCAGCTCGGGCGTAATCAATTCTGCCCCATCCAGGAAGAGCGAGCCCCGGCAGTGTGTTCCCAGTTCTACCAGGGGGATCTCCTGCCCGGCGGCCGGTGTATCGTAAAGATGTTTGCTGTGTTGCCTAAAATGAAACGGGGCCATGCACATAGCCCGTTCATCCCGCAGGATCAGCTCTTCCAGGGTGTGTTTCCCGTCCCCGCGAAGCGTTAAAAACCGCTTATCGGTAATCGCGAAAATATGCCCCCGTTTTTCGGAGGGGTATCGATAGTAAAAGACGCCGTACTCCGCCCCGCCAACATACTCCTGGGCAATCACATTTTCCGGATGGGTTTGCAGGTAACTTTGAACGGCAGTTTCATCCCGGGCGATGAGCACTCCTTTTCCGCGCTCGCCAATGTCCGGTTTAAGCACCACCGGAAAGGGAGACGGCAGGGTTTTTTGGAAACGCACACACATTTCGATGCGTTCCTGTAAACCTGCCGAGGCGGGGATCAGCAGATAGGCGGCCAGCGCCTCTTTTGCCCCGGAGAGGCCGGATAGAATTTGCGCCTTGGATTCCCCCACAAATCCGGAGGCCGGAATGGCCGGATTTGCCGCAGTGAAGAGGGTGAGGCTGCGGAAACGGAGGCCCAGGTAAAGGATGTAACCGATCACCGGGAGATAGAACAGGTAGGGCGGCCAAAATTCCCAGCGCACTTTGCGCCGCCAGGAGGCCCGGAGCAGTCGCCGGCCCCGGTAGGAAAACAGCGGGACTACCAGCTTCATCAACAGCACCATAAGAAGAATGACCAGGAGAAGCACCGGCAGCGCATAGTCTTCGAAGAGGTAGTAGTAATCCAGCAGCCGGGCGCCAATAAGCGAGGACAGCCCCACCAGAACGGGCGTCCACACCGCCGCAGCGATGCCAAAGTAAAAGGTGAACATCCAGAATCCCGCCCCAAACATTCCCGCGCCAAAGTAGGTGGGCAGGCGGCTGCCGGGTAGAAAGCGGCTCATCAGGATAATGGCCGGGCCGCGGGCGGCAAACCATTGTGATGAGCGCTCGATATCTTCTTCTTTGATCCACCAGCGCAGCGGGGGATGGCGCAGGGCCTTTTTCCCCAGCCAGCGTCCGGCCAGGTAGAGCAGCATATCCCCGACAAAGATCCCCAGGAATGCCGCAAAGATGGCCGCCTCCAGGCTGATCATTCCCCGGGCGGCCATCAACCCGGCCCCGATGCAGGCCAGGTCCTCGCTGACCAGGGTGGCCAGGGCAATCAGGATGATGAACACAAACAAGGTAATCCCCTCGGCTTCCGGAACGGCGCCGGGATTGAGCGGCTGGGCGGCCAGGGCGATTCGTTCCGGGGCGGCGTGGGCGCGGTCAGGCGCCCGGCCCGCCTGGACTTGCCGGATAAAATGAGAAATGTCCCCGGCCAATTCTTCCGCCCGGTTGATGACCATCCCATGCCCGCCCGGTTTGAGTATCAACTCGCTTTGGGGAATCAGGCGATGGTGCTCCTGCGCGGCCGCTAAGGGTGCCAGCTTGTCCCCCGGGCTGTGCAGAATCAGTGTGGGAACGGTGATCTTCTGTATAATCGCTCGGAGCGGGCGCTGATCGCTTTCAAAAAAATTTCGGGCGTAGGGGATATTCAGCGGAAAGCGGTCTAACAATCCCATGTGCGGGGTCAGTTCGTGCAGCATCCACAGCAGCGCCAATTGGACCCCGTGCAGGGAGTGATTCAGATAATAGTCGCCCAGCAACTCGAACTCCTGCACACCGATGGCGGAAAGCAAAGTGAGCGAGGCAATCCGTTCCGGGTGCATTTGGGTCAGGTAAATTGCCGGTCCGCCTCCCAAACTATAAGCCACCAGGTGCACGTTGCGCAGGTCCAGCTTTTTGATCAGGGCTTTCATTGCCTCGGCCTGGAAGCGCATCGACAAATCGGGCAGATCGCGGCTGGAGGCGTCGTAGCCGGGCAGGTCCGGGGCAACAACCCGGTTCCGGGCAGCCAGGGCCGGCAGAAAACGGTAAAACATGGGAACGCCTACCGGGCTGCCGTGCAAAAGCAGCACCACCGGTGGATTTTCCACCGAGTCGGGTTGTTCATCGCGGTAAGCAATCCGCAGGGGGCTTCCGTTTCGTTCCCGGCCCGCTTCGGGCAACTCAACCACCTTCTGTCCCGGTTGGGGCGGAAAGGAGGGAGGGTTGATCCAGCGCAGCAGATGGGAGATGGCCAGCAAGATCAGGTAGGTAATCAGCAGCCAGTGCCAGCGGTTTAGTTTACGGCGGGGGAAGAGACGTTTCATATCAACTAACGGCATCCTTGCGGGCTAAGGTTTGGGGCGGAAGCGCTTCCACGGAACACGGAGCGCCGGGCGTATAAACATAATGCGCTTGCCGGGCATCTACCCAAATGTGGGAGAAGCTGACGGTATGCGCCTCGGGGTGATGTTTACATACCGCAAAGGCGTTCCGCTCCGGGATGTGGCTGCCATGATAAGCCCGGTATACGGCCGGATCGGCGCTCCCGGGCGGAACCTGGCGCTGAAAGAGGGCCAGGCGGTGGGCAACAACTTCCCGCGAACGGAACGATGATGAAGTAAGCGGCGGCCGGGGGGCTTCCCGGCTTAAATCACCCTGCTTCCC
>JAJRYW010000496.1 GCA_024275555.1 Calditrichota bacterium
CTGAATAATTCATCACGCTAAGACACCAAGAACGCAAAGGATTGATAAAAATGAAGTTAACAATTGTTACCTAAATATTGGTTTTAAAACGGAGTTTTTTAGGTCAGCAATTATAAGTAATTAATTCTTTGCGACTTAGCGTCTTTGCATGAGATGTTTATGAATAATCCAGGATAGGTTTACCTGAACAGCTATAGATTTCGGATTTTAATAATTTTGAAGAGGAGGCTTTATGGACACCTTAATATTGGCCCGGTGGCAATTTGCGATCACCACTGTCTATCATTTCTTCTTCGTGCCGCTTACCATCGGACTGTCCCTGGCGGTAGCAATTATGGAAACCAGCTATGTACGCACCGGGAAAGAGGAATATAAAAGGATGACCAAATTCTGGGGCAAATTGTTTCTGATCAACTTTGCTATCGGCGTGGCCACGGGGATTGTGCAGGAGTTCCAGTTTGGAATGAACTGGTCGGAGTACTCCCGTTTTGTCGGCGATGTTTTCGGCGCTCCCCTGGCCATAGAAGCGTTGCTGGCCTTTTTCCTGGAATCTACATTCCTGGGCATCTGGATCTTCGGGTGGGAGAAACTGTCTAAAAAAATGCATGCGGCGACTATCTGGATTGTCGCGTTTGGCTCCAGCATGTCCGCCCTGTGGATATTGGTTGCCAACTCCTTCATGCAGCAGCCGGTCGGTTACACGATTAACAACGGCCGGGCCGAGATGACCGATTTTTTGGCGCTCATTACCAGCGGCCATGTCTGGGTTCAGTTTCCGCATGTATTTTTTTCCGCCATATGCACCGCGGCCTTTTTTATCCTGGGGATCAGCGCCTGGCGCCTGCGCAGGAAGAGCAAAGACATCGAAGTTTATCAAAAATCTTTTAAGTTCGGAATCGTGTATGGTTTGATCGGTGCGGTAATGGTTATTTTGGTCGGCCACAGCCAGGCTCAATACATGATCAAAATACAACCCATGAAGATGGCGGCCGCGGAAGCGCTTTGGGAGACGGAAAACCCGGCAGCCATGTCCCTCTTCACCATTGGCAATGAAAAAGAACGCCGCGATGTCTTTGCTGTGCGCGTCCCGGGCCTGCTTAGCTTTTTAGCTTACAATAAATTTGAGGGGGAAGTAAAAGGCATCAACGATCTTCAGGCTGAGTACGAAAAAAGCCACGGCCCGGGCAACTATGTCCCCCCGGTGGCTATTTCTTACTGGACCTTCCGCATTATGGCCGGCCTTGGGTTTGTGATGCTGTTTCTTTTACTCTATGGCTTGGTCAAGCTTCTGAAAAAAGACCTGGATATGCCTCCACTGTATTTGAAATGGATGGTCTGGGCGATCGCCTTGCCATACCTGGCAAACTCTACCGGCTGGATTTTTACGGAAATCGCCCGTCAGCCCTGGGTTGTTTTTGGGGTTATGCGCATTGAAGACGCGGTTTCCAATACGGTAAGCTCCGGAGAAGTGTGGTTCTCGCTGATTGCTTTCACGCTTTTATACGGGGCCCTGATGGCGGCAACCGTATTTCTGCTCAAAAAGTACGCGGTTGCCGGAAGCGAGGGTTTGCAGCTTGCCGAAGGAACGGAAAACCCCAAACCAATCGTACTTTAGGAGGTTAAAATGGATCTGAATACACTTTGGTTTATTTTGATTGCAGTACTTTTTATCGGGTTTTTCTTTTTAGAAGGATTCGATTACGGGGTGGGAATTTTAATGCCCTTCCTGGGCAAGGATGATCGAAGCCGCAGGGTCATCATCAACACCATCGGCACTTTTTGGGACGGCAACGAAGTGTGGCTCCTGACCGCCGGAGGGGCGATGTTTGCCGCTTTTCCGCACTGGTACGCCACCATGTTCAGCGGTTTTTACCTGGCGCTGGTGCTGTTGCTGCTGGCCTTAATCGTTCGCGGCGTTTCTTTCGAATTCCGCAGCAAAGATAAAAATCCGCACTGGCGTACCCTGTGGGACTGGATGCTCTTTACCGGAAGTTTTGTTCCGGCATTACTCTGGGGCGTTGCCATGACCAACCTGGTGCGCGGCGTGCCGATTGATGAAAACATGAACTATGTGGGCGGTTTTTTCAATCTGCTTAATCCCTATGCGCTGGTCGGGGGCCTGGCGTCTCTTTCTATCTTTACCCTGCACGGGGCCATATTCTTAAACTTAAAGACCACCGATGAATTACGCGAAAAATCCAAAGTTGCCGCCCAGAAATTATGGCTGCCGACCACCATCATCATCTTCGTTTACGTGGTTTACAGCTATTTTGAAACGGACATGGCCATTCGTTTAGGCGTCAACCCCGGGGTGGTCCCGATTATCGGCGGGGCAGCCCTTCTGTCGGCCGGCTGGTTTATCAAAAACGACCGCTCCGGCTGGGCGTTTATTATGACCGGCCTGACCATCGCCGCTTCCGTCATCACCATATTTATGGAACTCTTCCCGCGGGTCATGGTCTCCAGCCTGAACAATGACTGGAGCCTGACTATTTACAACGCCTCATCCAGTCCCTATACCTTAAAGGTGATGAGTATTGTAGCCCTGATCTTTGTTCCGATTGTTTTGGTTTATCAGAGCTGGACTTATTGGATTTTTCGCCAGCGGGTCAGTCACGACTCCGAGCTGGAGTATTAATCCGGCCAAAGACTTAAAGAACGGTTTCGGAAAATTCTCCTCCTAACGATAACCAGGTGATCCGGCCGGCGGGGTTTCCTGTTGTGGCCGGATCATCTGCGTTTTATATTGCCGGCCGATTTTTTAGATAATCCATTTTTATTCAGAAGAAAAAAATCCATGCAATTCGACCGAAGACTGTTTCGTATGCTCGGCGCTGCCAGGCCGGCGCTGCTGATGATTATCATTTTCGGTCTTCTGATTGCGATTTGCATCGTGGGGCAGGCGGCCGCACTCAGCAAAACCATTAGCGGGGTATTTCTAAAAGATCAAACCCTTGTATCCCTGTTGCCCTCGCTGGTTTTGTTTGCGGTCTTCAGCATCCTTTTATCTCTTTTGCGCTGGTTGGAAAACAGCAGCGCCAATAAATTGGCTACGCATATAAAATTAAAACTGCGCCGGGATATTGCCGCCCATCTGTCAAAACTGGGCCCGTCCTATCTTAAGAATGAACGCAGCGGGGAAATAAGCAACACCCTGGTAAACGGCGTCGATTCCTTGGACGCTTATTATAGCCAGTTTTTACCCCAGCTTCTTCTTTCAGTCCTGGTACCCGTTGTCATATTAGTTTTTGTTTTTCCGGCGGACTGGCTGTCCGGGATAATCTTTTTATTAACAGCGCCGCTAATCCCGGTGTTCATGAAGCTGATCGGCGCCCTGGCGGAACATTTGAATCGGAAACAATGGAAAACACTCAGCCGGATGAGCGCTCATTTTTTGGATGTGCTTCAGGGGTTAACCACTCTAAAGCTTTTCGGCCGCAGCAAAAATCAAATCAAAACCATCTCCCAAATCAGTAATGATTTCAGAACCTCGACGATGAAAGTGCTGAAGGTGGCTTTTCTGTCCGCTTTGGTTCTGGAGCTTGTTGCAACAATTAGCATTGCCGTCATCGCGGTGGAAATCGGATTGCGTTTGCTCTACGGCGCCATAGAATTTGAAAAGGCGCTATTCATCCTTGTCTTAGCCCCGGAATTTTACGCGCCGATCCGTCAACTGGGGGCCGGCTATCACGCCGGTATGGAAGGAGTTGCCGCCGCCCAGCGTATCTTTGAAATCCTGGACCGCCCTGCGCCGGCGGTCAGTTCGGAAGAAAGCCCGGCGCTTAGTGGGGCAGGGGCGTCGATACGTTTTATAGACGTTTCCTACGCCTATCAGGACGGAGAGCGCCCGGCGTTGCGGGACATCAGCATGGAACTGCAACCGGGAACCACAACGGCGCTGGTCGGCCCCAGCGGCGCCGGGAAGACCACCATCAGTTACCTGCTTCTACGATTTCTGAATCCGGATAAAGGGAGAATTCTTGTTCAGGGCCATGATTTGACCGCGATTGATCCGGACATCTGGCGCGCTCAGATTGCCTGGGTTCCCCAAAATCCCTACTTGTTTCACCGCAGCATTGCCGAGAATATCTGCCTGGCCAATCCGGCCGCGGATGATCGCCAGATTGCCGAAGCGGCCCGCCAGGCGAATCTGCATGAATTTATTACTTCCCTGCCCGAGGGGTATGAAACCGTCATCGGAGAGCGGGGATCGCGGCTCAGCGGCGGGCAGGCGCAGCGCATTGCCCTGGCCCGGGCCTTTTTAAAAGATGCACCCATCCTGATCCTGGATGAACCAACCGCCAACATGGACCCCCAAATAGAAGCACAACTGATTGCCTCGATGAACCTCCTTATGGAAAAACGTACTGTGTTGCTTATTGCCCATCGCCTGAACACGGTGCGACGGGCCGACCGGATCATCGTTCTCTCCGGCGGGCGGATTGCCGAAAGCGGCAACCACCAGGAACTGCTGAAAAAGAACGGTTTATATGCAGAATTTTTGGGCGTAGCCGGGACGGCGGTATGAAGGAAAACATCCCGCGCCTGTTAAAAATTGCCCTCTCTTATAAAGGATGGATGGCCTTAGCCGCTTTACTGGGTTTCCTGACCGTCGGCAGCGGGATCGGTTTGATGATGACCTCGGCGTACATCATTGCCAAGGCAGCCTTGCATCCCTCTATTGCCGAGTTGCAGGTTGGCATCGTCGGGGTCCGTTTTTTCGGTATTGCCCGGGGAATATTCCGTTACCTGGAACGATATGTGTCCCATGAGGTCGCTTTCCGCCTGCTTGCCAAATTCCGGGTCTGGTTCTATAAAGCGATTGAACCGCTGGCGCCGGCCGGCCTGCAAAAATACAAGAGCGGAGACCTTCTAACGCGGCTGGTTGCCGATGTGGAGAGCCTGGAGCATATTTATGTGAGAGTAATTGCTCCACCCGTAACGGCCCTTGCCGTATCTGTCCTGATGTGGTTTCTCTTCGGTATATTTGATGTCGTCTTTTCGGCACTCCTCCTCTTCTTCTTTGTTCTTGCCGGATTGGGCGTACCGCTTCTTACCCGGTATCTCAGCAAAAAAACCGGTCAGGAACTCATCGCAATTCGCTCGCAATTAAATGAGATGGCGATTGACGGCGCTCAGGGCATGGCCGAGCTGCTGGCCTTCGGCAGGACGCCGGATCATTGGGAGCGGTTTAATCGGCTGAACTCAAAATATGTCGGTTTGCAGCGGTGCATGGCCCTGGTTAACGGGATGCATGAATCCCTGATCGGGTTAATCATGAACCTGGCCGTTTTATCCATCCTGTTTACAGCCATTCCCATGGTCAATGCCTCGCGTTTGGATGGGGTGTTCCTGTCGGTCCTGGCAATTGGCGCTATGGCAGCATTCGAAGCGCTTCTGCCCCTTCCGGGAGCCGCCCAGTACCTGGACAACAGCCTGAAAGCCGCCGGGCGGCTTTTCCAAATAACCGAGGCCAAGTCCGCTGTTAGTGACTTGAACGCAGCCGGAGAAGAGCCCGGCAATTTTGCGGTTTCCGTCCGTAATTTGAACTTCAGTTATCAGCCCCGGGGTCCCCGGGTGCTGAAAGGATTATCTTTGGAAATACCCGATAAATCGGCCGTCGCAGTCATCGGTTCCAGCGGGGCCGGGAAATCGACTATCCTTAATCTCCTGGTGCGCTTTTGGGACTATGAGGACGGCGAGATCCGAATTGGCGGACAGGATCTGCGCCGTATTCCCCGCGACCGGGCGCGGGCCTATTTTGCCGTGGTTTCGCAACACACACACCTGTTCAATGCAACGATTTACAACAATATTGCCCTGGCCAATCCGGAAGCAGGTAAACCGGAGGTTGAACGATGCGCAAAGCAGGCCCGGATTCATGAATTTATACAAAGCCTGCCGGACGGCTACGACACCTGGATCGGGGAGCAGGGAGTACAGCTTAGCGGGGGGCAGCGGCAGCGCCTGGCCATTGCCCGCGCAATTCTGAAAAATGCTCCCATACTTATCCTTGATGAAGCAACAGCCCATTTGGATGTGGTAGCCGAGCAGAAAATCCTGCAAACCATCTGGCAGATCGCCCGGGAAAAAACGGTAATTATGTTTACCCACCGTTTAACCGGCCTGGAAAATGCCGATAAAATTCTTGTGTTGAGCAAAGGCCGGATCGTGGAAGAAGGAGGACATGCACAATTATTGAAACAGAAAAAGCAATATTACCGGTTATGGCAAATGCAGAATCAGTTGTTCGAGTTGGATTTTCTTCCCTCGACCTGAAGCCGTGTTTAAATGATCCGGCTTATAATTTATGCTACGCGCATCGCCATTCAGGTAAGATGCAGAGCTGTCACTCTTCGAGCCCATCCCCACTCCAACCCCAACGTGGCGCCGTCGGAGCGGGGTAGGCCCAGGATGACATAGAACAAGTAAACGATAAACCTCCTACTGGCAAAACTGCTTAACATCAGTTATAATTTACACAAAGGGTGCATTTCCGCTCAACTTTTTATATAATTGGGAGTATAAATTTCCGCAGATCAAAAGATCATCTCACGGTTTAAAATAGATCATCTTGCTCAGACCAAATCGAGGAGTTGCGTTATGCTAAAAAAAGTGATCGTTTTTTTACTGACAACCTGTTTTGTCGCCTCGCTTTTTGCGGCCATTTCAGTGGGGGAGACCGTCAAAGATTTTACCCTGAAAAACTATGACGGCAAGGAATACCGGCTCTCCGGCTTTACAGACAAGGATGCTATCGTGCTCATTTTTGTTTCCACCCGCTGCCCGGTGTCCAACGCCTACAACAAGCGGATGGCCAAACTATTTGCCGACTACAGCGGCAAAAATGTGGCGATTGTCGGGATTAACTCTAACAAGAATGAGAAACCGGCGGATATTGCCGCACATGCAAAAAAACACGGGCTCCAGTTTCCGATTTTGAAGGACGAAGGCAATCGCATTGCCGATATGTTCGGCGCGACGGTTACCCCGGAAGTTTATCTGCTGAACCCCAAATTAACCGTGGTATACCACGGGCACATCGACGATTCCCAGCGTCCCCAACAGGTAAAGCGGCAGGGGTTGCGAAAAGCGCTGGACGAACTCCTTTCCGGAAAACCGATCTCCGACAACAGCACCAAAGCCTTTGGATGCAGCATCAAGCGGGTCAAGTAGCATGTGGATCGTCTCAGCCCGTAGCCGAGCTTACTCTTTCTCCGGGCCGGCATCTCATCCGTACCGGCGGAGGCTCCGTTCCCGCTAAAAACGATTGATGAAGCAGCGTTATCGTTCCCGCCCGGGCGGGCTCTCCCGGTGAGCCTGATTCAGCGGCGGCTGCCCGCCGGTGTTACCCGGGGAAGGCGGGTTTCGCAACCTTTCGCTCTCTGGGGGAATCGGCCCGTTAACTAAAATCCCACTTTCCGTTTTTTTATCTCCCGATATTTTTATACTTTTACTGCGCAATCACTGAACCGGAAGAGTGCGGAAACTGCGTAGGAGGCTGATGATTTGAGGCGGATATCCGGCTATATCGATCTTCTCAATGAAAAAGTGGGGCGGGCGACGGCCTGGCTGACTAGCGCCCTGGTCTTGGTGGTTTGTTATGATGTCTTTACCCGTTACTTTCTGCGTCACACAACTGTTGCCGTGCTGGAGTTGGAGTGGCATTTATTCTCGGTAATTTTTCTGCTTGGCGCCGCGTTTACGTTAAAAGACAATCGGCACGTGCGGGTGGATGTCTTCTATGTGCGTTTCTCGCCAAAACTCCGGGC
This sequence comes from Calditrichota bacterium, assembly GCA_024275555.1. Taxonomy (GTDB): domain Bacteria; phylum Calditrichota; class Calditrichia; order RBG-13-44-9; family J075; genus JAJRYW01. Next base: position 7,773 of record JAJRYW010000496.1, read on the forward strand.
GCTGGTCGATTTGATCGGTACGATTGTCTTCACCATCCCCTTTTCGGTTGTAGCAATTATTGCCTCCCGAAATTTTGTCTGGAACTCCTGGCTGGTTGGCGAAAAATCTCCCGACCCGGGCGGGTTGCCGGGGCGCTATCTGCTCAAAGCGATGATTCCCCTGGCCTTTGTGCTGGTGTTGCTTCAGGCGATTTCCCAGATCATCAAAGTTGTTGAACAATTTCGCCAGGCCGGTTCATCTCCGGAAGGGGGGCGGACATGATGGAAGCGCTGCCCCTGATTCTGTTTGGCCTGGTCTTTCTGCTGCTGATGTTCGGTTACCCGGTTGCCTTTACCCTGGGCGGCGTTTCGGTGATAGTGGGATTGCTGACCTTTGGTTTCAACTTCCTCAATCTTCTCCCGCTGCGTATTTGGGGCATTATGAACAATTATGTGCTGATCGCGGTGCCCCTGTTCATTTATATGGGGGTGATGCTGGAAAAATCCGGCCTGGCCGAAGAACTGCTGGAAACCATGGCGCTGTTGTTCGGCCGGTTGCGGGGCGGCCTGGCAATTTCCGTCATCGTGGTAGGAGCGATGCTGGCTGCTTCCACCGGCATTGTCGGGGCAACCGTGGTGACCATGGGATTGCTGAGCCTGCCGACCATGCTCAAACGCGGCTATAGCATCCCCCTGGCTACCGGAACTATCTCCGCCTCCGGCACGCTGGGGCAAATTATTCCCCCCAGCATTGTGCTGGTGCTGCTGGGCAGCGTGATGAATGTTTCCGTGGGAGACATGTTCATGGGCGCGGTTTTACCCGGATCGCTGCTGGTAGCGCTCTATTTAGGATGGATTGTGCTGATCAGTATTATTAAGCCGGAAGCGACTCCGGCCATGCCGGCCGGGGAACTGGCGGCTTTTCGCGGCAAAGCCATGTTGCGCAAAGTTACCCAGGCGTTTTTGTTGCCCTTTTTCCTGGTCCTGGCGGTCCTGGGTTCCATCTTTGCCGGCATTGCCTCGCCCACCGAGGCGGCGGCGGTGGGGGCGCTGGGAGCATCCCTGCTGACCATCGCACGCGGCCGCTTTACCCTGGCCATCCTGCGCAAGGTCATGGCGGAGACCACTTATCTCACCTCGATGGTCTTCATCATCCTGGTGGGCGCTGCGGCTTTCGGCCTGGTCTTCCGGGGGCTGGGTGGAGACAGCTATCTCACCCATTTGATCCTGGACGCCCAACTCAGCCAGGGCGCTTTCCTGGCCCTGGTTATGATCGTCATCTTTATCGCCGGATTTTTCATTGATTTTATTGAAATTACTTTTATTATTGTACCCATTGTGGTGCCGATTTTTCAGCAATATGATGTCAACCTGCTCTGGCTGGGGATTCTGTTTGCCATGAATCTGCAAACCTCGTTTCTGACGCCGCCGTTTGGATTTTCGTTGTTTTATTTGAAAGGCGTTGCCCCGCCGGAGGTGAAAACCACCCATATTTACCGGGGGATCATCCCCTTCATCATTATTCAGTTAATCGGCCTGGGGCTGGTGATTATGTTTCCCGAAATGGCCACCTGGCTGCCCAGGGCTGTGTTTGCCCGGTAAGTATGACCACGTGATGCGTGAGGGAGTATTTTGAAATTCTTAGCCATGATTTTCTTCCTGATTTTTTTCCTCTGCGGAGCGCCGGCGCCGGGGCAGGTGGAGTTGCTGGGCAACCTGGAAAGCTACCAGCAAACCCCGGACGGCCTGCTGATCCAATGCGAAGCCCAAAAAAGCCTGGAAATTCGCTTCCTTGCCCCGGGAGTTTTTCGTTGTATTGCCGCCAGCCGGACGGATACGTTGCCGCTGTTAAACGCCCCGCTTATTCCGCTTCAGCCTGCTCCGCCGGCGCTGCAATTTAAAGAAGAAGACCTGTTCCTGCGCCTCAAATCGCGGGATATCGAACTGATCATTCACAAATATCCCTGCCGGCTGACCGTGCTCTCCGCCGAGGGGAAAGTGATTCATCAGGATGAGCCGGGATTGGGGATTGGCTGGGAAGACGGCCTGGTGCAAACCTGGAAAACACTGATCCGCACAGAGCAATTTGTGGGGCTGGGGGACCAGGCCGGCCCGCTCAACCGGCGCGGGCAACGGTTTCAATTATCGAGAACCGGGGCCGATTCTTCCGCCTTTATCATGCCCTTCTTTATGGGGATAAACCCGGCCGGCGCTTATGGGATTTATTTGAACAGCGCCGCCGAGCCTTTTTTCGACTTCGGATCCACCACCCCCCGTTTTTTTACCTTTGGCTGCCGCGATGCAGCGCTGGATTATTTTTTTATTTACGGCCCGAGACCGGACCAGGTGATGTCAAATCTCAGTGAAATCCTGGGGAAACCGGTCTTTCTGCCGCGAATGATGCTCGAGCCCCATCTTTCCCGGGCAAATTTCACCGGGGCAGGGATTCTGCCGCAGTTCAACGCCGCCCGCTTGAATTTATTGAATTCCTGGGACGGCGCCTTCCCGGCCGATTCCGGGCAGAAAATGATTAGCCTGGCCCTGGAAAACGATCTCTTTCTCCGCTACCCGGACGGGGAACGCTACCTGCTCTCTAAATCGAAACGGCCTTATTTATTAATGAATTTTGCCAAATCGTATGCACGCGATTGGCTGCTGCAATTACCGCCGGATTTACTTCCCGCGGCAGAATCGCCGTTTTTTTTAAGCACCGGCCCCTACCGGAATTTGCCGGCCTCGCTGATCATCGACGGCGAGAGGCGACGAAAAAGCGTGCGCAAAACAGCCGGCTTGTTGGAGCTTGCCCTGGCGGAAGCAGCGAATCTGCTGCAGCAGAGAAGCCAACCGGACTCCCGGCCCGGCCTGCTAATCGACGGGGGATTCTCCGGCGTCCAGCGGTACGCAGCGACGTTGATTTCCCCCGCGGCCGCTACAGGGCGCGTTGCCGGTGAAACCATTCCCCACCTGATGAACCTGATCCTGTCCGGCGGCGCGCTGAGCGGAATCCGCTTTGCCGATCACCGGGCCGATCACGGGCTTGCCTCGCAGCTATTACCTTTTCTGCCGGTATTTATCATTCCGGAAAATTGGCTGGCGCGGGCCTCGCGGTACCAGCATCATCCCACACAAGAGCAGGCCCAAATACTGGAAGCCCTGCGAATGCGCCGGGAATTGGCCCCGCTTCTCTATACGCTCAACTGGGAAGCTTCGGAGTCCGGCGTTGCCCCGATCCGCCCGCTCTTCTGGTATAATCCGCTCGATTCGCTTTGCTTTGACCCGCGCTTCCAGCAGCAGTTTTTTTTGGGAGAAGGCCTGCTGATTGTTCCGGCGCCGGGCGGGACAACTGATTCCCTCTACCTGCCCCCGGGCAAGTGGCTGGCCTGGCCTGCCGGGGAGATTTGGAAAGGCGGGCAGATCATCTTGCCCCCGGAACCGCCGGATAAACCCGCCCTCTTTTTGAAAGACGGGGCTGTCATCCCCCGTAAAATTGAGAAGGAAGATCGGCAAACCCTGGCGCTGGAGGTCTTCCCCCAGCGTGATTACGGCAACTTTTTACTCTATGAGGATGACGGAGTGCATCGAAATTACCCGGCCCCTCGCCAGCGGCTGACTCAATTTGAATTCCTGTGGCAAAAAGGTAAACTGAGTTTTACCCGCACGCTGATGGAGAATCATTTTTCTATTGGAAAGCGTTTTATTCAACTCCGGTTTTGGGGATTTCCCAATCCCCCGCGCCGGGTAAAACTGAACGGCAGAAAGCTCAAAGCGCCCGAAACGGATTTTGACCTGGAGAGGTACTATGAGTATGATCCTCAACGCAGGCTGCTGATTGTTCATTTTGAGGAAAGCGGGAAAGAGCAAAAAATCGAGATACGACGTTAACAAACATATCTTTGTTCTCTATGGTGCACTTTTCTATAGGCCGCGGTTTTACTGTGTCATAGGCATTCAGGAAATCGGTGCGTAGTGTTGTGGGAATGTTGAGTTTGTTGGTTGTTTGTCAACCCGTGGGTTGGTCTTTGGAATGCATCAACTGCGTTGATGCTGCATCGACGCAGTCGATGCATTCCCAAAATTGGCTCGGAGGAACGCTTGTCGGCACAAGGTGTTCCCACTCCGATAGCCAACCCCAACGGGGCTCCGTTGGAGCGGCGCCGCGTTGTGTATGAGAAATCCGTGTAAATCTTAGTGTTGATCAGCGGCTAACGTAAAAAAAGAACGGTCATAAATAGTTTGGAGGAATGGAATATGGATCAGGAACAAAAAAAGATTGCCCTGCGGATGATTCCCTACGGGCTATATATCCTCACCGGCGAGGATAAAAGCGGCCGGGTAGCCGCCGCAACGGTAAACTGGGTAACCCAGGCCTCCTTCGAGCCGCCCCTGGTTGCTGTTGGTGTAAAAAAGGATTCACAGACGCATGAAATCATCAAAGAGGCCGGCTATTTTGCCCTGAATATTCTCGGCCGGGGGCAGGAGAGTATCGCCTATACATTTTTTAAATCGTTGCAGCGCGAGGGGAATTCTATCGGCGGGCAATCTTTTGCCAGCGGCCAGACCGGCGCGCCTCTTTTGGAGAGCACCCCGGCGTTCCTGGAATGTCGCCTGGTGGAAACCCTGCAAGGCGGCGATCATTCGCTTTTTATCGGCGAAGTGCTCAATGCCGGGGTGCGCAACCAGCCGGAAGGCCGGGCGGATGAGATCACCCTGACCCTGAAAGACCTCGGCGAAGGCGTATTTTACGGCGGCTAATTTAGCAGGATTCGGATGGAAACGGCTATTCCAGCGAACTGCGAATGCGCTGGTAGCCGCTTTTGCTGACCGGCAGAACTTCCCCGTTGGAGAGAGCGGCCTGGTAGCTGTCCCTGGTGAGCGGGCGCACCGCTTTAATCAGGCTGCGCCGCACCAGGTGGGCGCGATGGATGCGGATGAATTC